>JAZFTU010000139.1:0-10008 GCA_036446855.1 Hydrothermarchaeaceae archaeon (SeqCode)
TCAGTAATATTAAGATAGATAGTCGGAACTTCAATTCTATCACCATTTATTTTCTCACGGAATGTTTTCTATCGGGCTAGATGGTCTTGCAATAGTTACAACTATGTTTGTTCTTTCGGTCGACGACGGGGAGGCTTTAAGCACCAGGCCTGGTACCTCTTCCTCACCAACTTCAAACAATATAATGTACACTGCTCCAAAGTCTGCTATGCCGGTGCTTGCTTCTATTCTGTTAAGCTTCACTCCGTAATTTCCGAGGATATTTTCTATGTAACTCTCCGGAAGCTTGCTTGCCGCAGCCGCCTTCTGTATTTGCGATATATCCACGCTGAAGGATGTTGCCGTCTGGGTCGTTTGGTAACCTGCGCTTGCAGGGAATGATCCTGGGATGCTACCCACACCTCCGCTTGATATAGAGGATATCGTGCCCTTTCCCTCAGCGCCTGCACCGGAGGCAGTTTTTGACTCACTTTCTGTAAGGCTGATAACACCGCTTGAAGAGCCCCTCAGCACCGCAACTACTCTTGCGTTTCTCGCAAGTATGGAAGACGTATCATCTTCTCTTAGCCATATATTCACAAGATTTCCCTGTTCAGCCCATCCACCTGCGTACTGCTCGCGGGTGAGCCTAATCGGGAAGTATTCGCTGAAGTATTCTACTATGGTAACGACTTTTAGAGTTTTATATGAATACTGCTCTATCTTTTGTTTTACTCCGTCATATCCGCGGTACGTGTCGTTACCCACAATAATTTTAATTTTTTCAGTGACCGTGGATTTTTCGTCAAGCTGCTCTTTTCTGTAGCCTCGCCATGCACTATTTGCTGGCTCCATGACATTAATCGCATTTATCTTCGGAAGGGTGTCTGCTACCATTAGCTCGTCCAGTAGCGTAAATTTTAGGGGAGTATATTTCGATGGCAGACCCAAAAAGGCATCGTTAATTTCTCTAAATTTACTTTCCTGAGCATTACTCAGTTCTTGCTTTTTCTCCTGTTCAATCCTTGTAGCTTCAATCTTCTTTTTCTGTGAAGGCTCATAGAGTCCTTTGTAAACGCCAAAGATTGTCCCCACAACGACCAGGACGATTACTGCTATGCCCACGACCCGGGCAATCTTCTGTCTTCTTTCAGTGGGAAGTTTTTCTTCCAGTTCTCCCTCTTCAACTTCTTCTACTTTTTCTGCCTTATCTTCGGGAACCCTTTTTCTCAGAGCTTCCAATCTTTCGACGATATCTTCTGTGCTTTTCTCTTTACTGGAGTCTTCATCTGCCATAAATTCCCTTCTTTTTATCCCCTTTTAAACTCATGTTGCCCCATAAAGCTTCCGGTATTACTAATAAGAAAATATCAAAAATAATATATTAATGTTCTATAATATAAACCTTTACCTGCGGGTTGCTGTAAAGCAGTTTGATTTTGCCAAATCCCTCTCCGTCAAAGAGCATGAGGGATGTGAGCAAAGTGCCCTCAAGGTCAGTGCTCACCGGAATCAGAAAGTCGCTAATATCTGATTTGGGGAGTCGAAGGTCACCCTTTGAAATGTAGACGGCTCTATCGATTGTGGGAAGGGAAAAATTTTGGTATTCTCTTTTGAAAAGTTTGCCGCCCTCTCTCCAGTAAACCCTCTTAAATGCATACAGGTTTCCATTCTCTTTGATTGCTACAATCCGAAGGTTACCGATATTGAACACATAAAGATTGCTGCCGTATTTGTCTGCCTGTATGTTATTTAAAAGCTCATTCCCCGTCCTGATATAAAGGGTGTACTGGTAATTTTTTTCATTTCCGAGTATTAGGTTGAGGTTGGTCATCTGACCAATCATATCTGAGGAGATGACCGCATAATCGACCTTCAGGCTTTTTAGGCCCTCCATCGCCTTCGACTCATTTTTTTCTAGGAGGATATTTCCCACGGTCTTCATTTTATCTGGCCTTTGCCCGGCCACGGTATCCAGCGTCGTGGGAAATCCTGTGATGCCCTGAATCCATGAGCCATAGTCCCACCAGGTGAAGACGCCCCCCTCTTCTTTTGAATCCAAAAAATTTAGGGCATCTACCCACATGCCTGTAACGTGTGGCCTCTGCTGTGTCGAAAAGACAGCTCCGCTCATTATAATAATAATTAAAACTGCCGTTGTAATAATCTTAAATTCCTTTCTTGGAAATTTTAATTCTATCCTTTGCAAAAAAAGTGCGCCAATAACTGCGATAGGGAGTGAGGCAATGAACGTGTACCTAAGTGCCGTCTTCATGACAAAGACGCTTGCAAAAAGCCATATAACCATAAACATGCGCTGCTCCAGTAGTTTTCCTTTCACTAGATAAAGCGTTCCTGGGATGGCGATGAGTCCTGCGATGCCGTATTTATCCCATAAAGCTTCGTTTGACGGCGGCTTAAGCTCGCTCACTGTAAGCATCACATCGCCTGCGGCTTTGACCATGCCATATCCGGTTATCAGGTTTTTAAGGACTTCTGAGAGATACTGAACAGCAATAAGTCCCCCCCCGAGTAGTAGAAATCCAAGGATAACCACTTTTTTCTTTAAGGGAAGAGCGCCAGCCATATATTTTAGGACCTCGAAAATTATTAAAAGGGCGATTGTGAGCGGAAGTATGTATTTTAAAAGGTCAACGATATAATTTTCAACTCGCGGCTGGAGCAGGATTGAATACTTTATTATCGCGGCTCCAATTCCGGCAGATAGGACATATGACAGAATCATTCGCCTGGCATCGCTTCCCTTGAGGTATGCGGCAATAGAATTTGCCATGACAAAAGCCGAAATGACGATAAACCCAAATAAAAAGCCATTCCATACAAGTCCCATCATTCCAAGACAAATTCCGGCAGAAATCGCAAAGAGAATGCCCCCTTTGCCGTCCCCCTTTACAGATTTTAAAAACAAATAAAAACCCATCACCATGAAAAAGACAGAAAAAGAGTCGCCCCGATAAAAACCTGAAAATGTCCGGTACATAAAAGCAGGAAGAAAGGCGAGAATAATTGCAGAATAAAGTGCCAATTTTTTGTTGAATAGCTCCTTTGCAAGAAGATATACCGAAATTACTGTAAGTACTCCAAATATCGGTGCAGAAAGCTTAAAGGAGGTGAGGTACGAAATCCCCAGCGGCTTTAAAATCCAGTATAGCACCACCGAAACGTAATAGAGTCCCGCAGGTTCACTGATTTTTGCACCAGTCGGATAATTTGATAGCCCCCATACATCCGGGAATACATTACCTTCGGAAATAAATTTCCCTATAGCAAAGTGGTGGTGTGGGTCAAATACGAGGAGGGGATAGGAAAAAGTGGCCATCCTGGCGGCAAATGCCGCGATGACGATACACAAGAGAAGCGCCCATTCCTTGTTTATTTTGTGCATATGTATCTTAGAAATATGCAGGATATTAATATATTTCTGGGCTGAAAATTTTTCTACATTCACGACAAGCCAAAACCTTTTTCCTTTCCGAAACGATTAAGTAGTTAATTGGCATGTGGGTATGAGCAATGATAGGCCTGATTTTGTGCGGGGGATACGGAAAGAGGCTAATGTCCCATACCGAGAATTCGCCAAAGTCCCTAATCGAAATCAAGGACGGCTATACAATCCTTGACAATCAGCTGTTCACTTTTAAAAACGCAGGATTTGACCGGGTGATACTCCTGACCGGCCATTTGGGGGGACAGATCAGGGACCGGTACGGAAAAAAATATGATGGCGTCAAACTTGTCTATACAAACGAGACAAAACCGCTTGGAACTCTTGGCGCGATAAAACTTGGAATAAAAAAGGCAAAAGGGGACGTCGTTGTCAGAAATGGCGATGTCATATCAGATATCGGTATAAACCGCATGACATCGAAGGCCAAAGATTCAAAGTATCCTGCAACTATGAGCATTACACGGATGCAGAGTCCATATGGCGTAGTTGAAACCACGGATACCAAGATCAAGTCCTTCATCGAAAAACCTCTTTTAGACTACTACATAAATGCAGGAATTTACTATCTCAAAGAGGAGACCTTCGGGCTCTTTGATGAATTCACGTCAGGTGACATCGAAAAGATACTATTCCCGCAACTTGCCAAGGATGACAAACTTGCCTTTTATCGGGAGGACGCCTTTTGGATGTCAATCGATACTGCAAAAGACGTCCAGGAAATCCGCCGGGAGTATGAAAAACGTGAGGACAAACCCTGGGGCTATGAAAAAATTGTAATAAGCACTGAGAAATATCTAACAAAGGAGCTTTACATAAGAGAGGGCTACCAGACATCATTTCATTACCACGAAGTAAAAGATGAGACGCTGTCTATTACAAAGGGCTCTGGTTATGTCCAATTCGAGGACAGAAAGGAATACTACCGAAAAAACGATAACATAAGAATAAAACCCCGGGTCCCGCACACAATTGTTGCAATGGAGAACACCCTGCTTCAGGAAGTCTCAACCCCCCATCCTGTGGATACGGTCAGGATTGAAGATAAGTACGGGAGATAAAGTTACAGTAAGCACCCAGGGACTAGGGGTTTTTGGGTAAAACTATATATATGCCTTTTTACCAAGAATTTAGTAATGACTAGGAGGTCGATAAGAGTGAAATCTAAACTGCTTTTAGTACTTGTTTTATTTTCGGTCGCTGCCATTTCTGGATGCACCGGAGGAAATACTGACACTCAGAGCACGACAACAGCCCCCGCACCAACTACTTCTGTAGATTCAGGCGCTGCAACAACGGCTCCGATAGCCAATGCTGGCGGTGATGAATCATTGGAGGCAGGAACCGTCATGACATACGATGCTACTGGTTCAACCGACCCAGACGGAGGAAGCATTGTTAGCTATGAGTGGAAGATTACTGGCACCCCTTCAGGTAAAGAAGCTGCCATTGGAAGCGTCATTTACACTGGAACCGAACCCAAGTGGACTACTTCGTACCCGATGAAGCCTGCGGATATTGGGCCGTGGACCATGGAAGTTACGGTTACAAATGACAAAGGCGCAAGCGCTGTTGATACTATGATGGTTACAGTAATTGAATCCTCAGACCCAACGATAATGGAAGCATTCCCTGAAGATGACGGAAGCTAAAACACACAAATTGAGATAAAAAATAAAATCATAATTACGCGGTAGAGCATTCAAAATCTTAGCTTAAGAATCGTCCATAAAATTGTTATTCCAGCTTTGATGCTCACTATAAGTGAGCCAGTAATTTTAGATTCGCCTATCCTTCTTTTGTATCTCACCGGGACCTCTTTTATTTTAAATCCCATTTTCACAGCCTTTATCTGCATTTCCGCTGTCCAGCCAAATTTAGTGTGCTGCATATCCAGCTCCAAAAGCCTGTCATATTTAATTGCTCTAAATGGCCCCAAATCTGTAAACTTTACGCCGTAAAGCACATAGATTAAAAAGCCAAAGAACATGTTTCCAAATACTGAATAAAAGGGGATAGCATCTTTTTTTCTAAGCTTCATTCTGGAGCTTATGACCAAATCGTATCCATCGTTTATTATGGGGTCTATTAGAAGATTGATATCTCCGGGGTAGTCTGAGTAATCCCCATCCAGAAATACTATAATATCCGGGCTATTTGCTGCAGAAATTCCTGTCCTGCAGGCATATCCATAGCCTCTTCTTTTTTCGAAGACAACTTTAGCCCCTGCGGTTTCTGCAACTTTTGCAGTATTGTCCTCTGACCCGTTGTCTACGACTATTGTCTCATTTACAAAATCTGGAATCTCACTTATTACCCTGGATATTGATTCCTCTTCGTTAAGGGCCGGGATTATTACAGATATCCTCATAATTTCAACCTTTCCAAAAATCCATAGGTCCTCCCTGGGATTTTCCCGCCAGATGTTTTTATGCATTCAAGATGAGTATTCAGGAATTTTAGGTCCTCTGGCGTATCTACGTCATACCAGACGTCAAGACATGCCAATTTCAGGCCCTTTTGACTTATCCTTGAAAGGGTCTGGGACAGTTCTTTATGGCTCCCCCAATCCACTCCCTCAAATATCTCTCTATTTTGTTCTTTCATACCGATTAGATAGTACCCCATGTCAGCGTTTGGTCCTAATACAATATCGTTACCTTCCAGCAAATCAAGGGCACAACTTAAGTAGCGCAGAGGAAGGCTTGGAAGGTCAGTTCCAATAAGGACGGCCCCCCCATACCCCCTTTTGAATATGTCTTCAAAGGCATAACGCATCCTCTCTCCAATATCTCTACCCCTTTGCGGAACGAATCTATATCCTCTTTCACCTGTTATTTCCTTTAAAAG
The DNA here is from genome assembly GCA_036446855.1 of Hydrothermarchaeaceae archaeon (SeqCode). Lineage (GTDB taxonomy): Archaea > Hydrothermarchaeota > Hydrothermarchaeia > Hydrothermarchaeales > Hydrothermarchaeaceae > JAHJSX01. The sequence continues at coordinate 6,296 of JAZFTU010000139.1, forward strand.
GGAAAGCTCCTCCGGCGGCGAATATGCGACCACGACATCACAGTTCTTTAAATCCGATGCAAGGTCAAGGATGTCCAATAGAAAGCATTTCTGCAGCTCTGCAGATTTTTGTGGGGAGAGAAATGGGGTCAATCTGGTTTTCACCTGCCCGTTTATGGGAACCTTGGTGAAAATTATCAGGGCATGGGTCTTATCATACCTTGCTCCCTCTGTGGGGTATTTAGTCGCCTGCCGGTCACTTTGGCCCACTTTTGCGACCCCCATCTTCATTATTCATTACCAAGTCCAATGAAGTTTAGAGGTTTACCCGGTTCGATAATATTAAAATAATCGCCGTAGGGGGGGTTTTTCAGTTTCTCTGCGGTATCTGTACAGACCTCAACTGGCTCGTTTCTCGGGTAAAAGTGGCCTTCTTCGTCTATCGTTGCTTTGAAAGGACCCTTGTAAACAGCTTTATGCCCCATAAACTTGCAATCCGAATCCTTATCAAATTTGTATCCTCGAATTATTGCAGAGTAGAATTTATAACCTCCAACCTCTTTCCAAAAAGTCTTGTCTAATATAGAAAGCCCGTAAAAACCTGCACGCTCAAGATATGCCAGGTACTCCTCCTCGGTAAGTGCTCCAGACACGCATTCTCCCCAAAGTCGGGGGTTCGCCTTCATATTGTCCGGGATTCCCGTATCCGAAATAGTATCGGAGATAACTGCCCTCCCATGATTTTTAAGTACCCTGAAGATTTCTGAGAACACCTGTTTTTTGTCCGGTGAAAGATTTATGACGCAGTTGGAAATCACAACGTTTGCAGTATCATCCGGCAGGGGAATGTCTTCTAGGTAACCCTTTTTGAACTCAACGTTGTCGTATCCGAGGTTTTTTACTACTTTTGGTTTGCTTTTATTTGCCCTTTTGAGCATTTCATCGGTCATGTCAATACCAAAAACCCGGCCTTTTTTTCCAACCTCTTTCGCCGCTATAAAGCAGTCGATACCCCCACCGTGACCGAGGTCCACTAATGTCTCTTCTCTAGATAACTCTGCCCAGCTTATGGGGCTTCCGCATCCGTATGCAACCTCAAGCACTTCTTTTGGGATATGGGAGGTATCGCCCCTGCTATAACCGCTAGCACAGCACAGGTCCTCTGACGGATTTTTGGCAGCTTCTCCATAAAAATCACGGACTTTTTTTCTGGATTTCTCCAAATCCATAAATAACACGCAGTTGGAGCTGGAGGTGACAACGCTAATCCCCCCCTTATCCTCTACAAAATTTCCCTCTCCCATCGAATGATAAATGACAGGACTATCAAATCCAGAGTTTATCATAGAGCTTCTATCTTTTGCCATAAAGTGCATTGCTTTGATTATCAAATCTTCATTGAGCTGGCAAAGGGGGTCGTGCCCTAGGAGGTTTCCAGCATTCTGCCCATTTAAAGAATGGGTATACGCATGCTCCAGATCTCCGCCCCCACAAATGAATCGGAGATAGCAGTCACTGCATTTTTCCTTTTTTATCAGGCTTATGTTTCTAATATCCTTTGCAATTTTTGAGTTGAGCCAGACGTCTTTTAATTGTGATGCATCCCCCATTTCCAGTGGCGCATGACCTGCAAGTGCGGCAGACGGATAGACCTTTCCATCGAAGTATACACATAAAGACTCGTAAGCCATGTTCGACAAATCCCGCTTGATGCCACGTGTGCTTCCTACGTTGTACTTTGCAAACTCAAAATTATCGACCACAACGTCAGTTCCTTGAGAGGCTATAATGGCCTTTTCCACGATTTCAACTACCTTGGAGGCAGGGGGGGAGGAAAAATCTTTAGCTTCAGCTGCCCTCCCGCGCTGGTGCGAAAAAAGCAGATGGTGATATTCCACGCCCAGCTTAGACGCAAGTTTTGTAATATTGGGAACGTCATCTGCGTTTATGCACATTAAAGTTGTGGATATTGTGGGTTTAAATCCGGCCTTTACAGCATTTTTTATTCCCTCCACAGCAGATTTGAATGACCCCTTCCCGCGAATTTTGTCATTTGTTTTTGGCGAGGAACCGTCAAGGCTCACCTGTATTTTTACCTTCTCTGGCCCAAGTTTTACGAGCCTCTTTAGGATACTGCCTTTCAGGAGAGTGCCATTTGTTAAAATCACGATCTCTGCCCCGCCTTTAACCATGGTGCCCAATAATTCGAATATGTCATCTCGCATGAGCGGCTCTCCACCGGTTATAAAGAATCTTTTAACGCCCAGCTTCAGAGCATCCTTTATTACCCTCCTCCACTCTTCTGTGGAAATCCCTTCCTCCCCTCCCGGTGCTGCGCTAACCAGGCAATGCTGGCACGAGAGGTTGCAGGCGTTTGAGACGTGAATCCAAAGCTCGGAAAGCTCCCTGGGCTTTATTAATTTACCGCGTCCGGGGTAAGATTCCCGTTTAAATTTTTTATCAGAGACAAAACCAGACCTTACTGCATCACCGATAAGTGTATGACAGTCTGTCCAGGCCTTTCCAAAGTCCAGTCCTGAATCCTTGGCATATTTGGAAACTATCTCTTCAAAATTTCGCCTTCCATTTACATAACCTAAAATCCGTGCCCCCTTTTCACCTGTGGCTATCCAGTTTGGAAGGTCCGGGTCTATGAGGAGGTGTATGTCACCTACAACTTTTTTTTCGTGCAAAGGCGTACATAAAATATTTTGAAATTTCATGGTATTTTCTTCTATTATTAATATTTTTATACCATGTGTAATAAATATATGTATCGAAGAGTATGGAGCCAGTAAAATCTAAGGACGAACAACAATTCTGGAGAAGACACCTAATCTGGATGGTGTTATTTATAATCGCCTTTGGCATAATCTACAAAACAATCGATAATAAAAATCTTTGGCTCTGGTATGCCGTTGTATACACTGCCGCAGTTCTTGTCATGGGGACTTACGTCATTTTCAAGCGAAAAGACAGGTCCATACGCCTCAGGACGGCGTCTCTTATGTTCTTTCAGCTTTTTTTGTACTTTCTATTTCACAGATTTTATGTGTCAAAAGAGCTTGGCAAGGCAGCAGGGTACCCGTGGCCCTTAAACATCACCTCGCTATATCCCCACCGTCCAGATTGGGTTTTGGCATACGTTGTAATTTTAACTTTTATCATTCTGCCCATATTGACCTACTTTTATGGGAGGCGGGCGTACTGCGGGTGGATATGCAGCTGCGGGGCAATAGCAGAGACCTTGGGCGACCCTTTTCGAAAGAGGGCCCCGAAAGGCAAAATGGCAAATAAATTGGAAATTGGGATGTACACAGTACTTTTAATTGCGACAATAACAACCGTTTATGTCTGGCTGGGGGGAAGAGCCCTTCATTTTTTGTACGCAAGTATAGTAAGTTTTTACATTGCAGGCATATTGGCGATGGGTATCTATCCATTCATGGGGGGCAGGATATGGTGTCGGTACTTCTGCCCCACGGCAGCCATTTTAGGTGCGATTTCAAAGCGCGGCAAATTCGCTGTGACAGGAGATTTTGATAAATGTATCAAATGCGGCATTTGCACCCAGAACTGCCAGATGGGAATCGACATCCGAAGTTTAATATCCAGTGGGAAAAAAGTAAAAAACGACCAGTGCGTGGGATGCGGAATTTGCGTATCTCTCTGCCCTGTCAAGATATTATGGTTTGAGGGAGGACTTACAAGGCGGAATTAACCTTAATTTCTGC
>JAZFTU010000140.1:0-2357 GCA_036446855.1 Hydrothermarchaeaceae archaeon (SeqCode)
CCAGGACCTCGTGCCCAGTGTGAAGTTTTATTTTTGTCCTTTCTCCGAGGCGCAGGTATATCTCCATCCGCTCCTCACAATCCTTAAATTCTTCAAAGTATTTTTCGAGGCCCTCTGACTCCTCATAGGTAACGCAGATTATCGGGATTTTTGTCCTTTCGTGCACTTTAAAGATATCCACCAGGTTGAAGAGGCTGATTACGCACCCGTTCAGAAGTATGAGGTTGATGTCCGTCCGCTCAAGCCTTTTAAAGATATCCAGAACCCCGTCCGTGCCGTCAAGCCCGCCTATGGTGATTGTTGTCAAGGAAAAGCCGTCTATCTGAAGGTCCGCCCGCATAACGACGCCTGCAAGCACGGCCCGCCTGCCCTCGCCCTTTTTAAAGCTCTCTGCAATCCCTAGGGCCCTTATGCCCTTCTTGTCTGCGTGAATACGCATGGATAAGAGTAGCTTTAGAGGGTTAATGAATTTTTCCCAATGAAGAATTGGATATGTTTAAATATTATATTTACAGAGGTGATTTCATGCCGCCGGTGAAGATGCACTATGATATCAGCAGGGAGAGAACAGGGGATGATTATAAAGATTTACATGATTGGATAGACCTGCAGGATAAGCCTGAAAAGCACGACCTGGGCAGGCTGGACGAGAATCTAAAATATGTGGGAAAAAGATTTGGCATGGCCGGTACTTACGAATTTATGAGGCACCTTCTTGGGGATGTTGAGCATACGATAGAAAAAACGCGGAAGAATTATTACATATCGGTCCTCAAGGGCGCCGGCGTCCCCGATGATGCGATAGAGCACAGCGTGGCCGTGGCAGAAAAGGCCCTGGAGATTTCTGCAAGGGTAAAAATAAATGTTGACAGGATGATGATCGAGCAGGGCGCAATCTTCCATGATCTGGGCAAGGCAAAAACCCGTGAAATTGAGCACGGAAAAATAGGGGCAGAGTTGGCATCTGGACTCGGTATGCCACCTCAGGTTATATCCATAATCGAAAAACACATCCGCGGGGGCATGACAAGCGCTGAAGCAGAGGAACTTTGCCTCCCTTCAAAGGACTACACCCTAAAGACCCCTGAGGAAAAGATAGCGATTTACAGCGACCGGCTCGTGGATATAATACAGGACGGGGTAGCAGGTGCCGAAGAGGCCGAGCGCAATTTTGAGGAGATACTAAAAAAATACGAAAAATACGGGAAGAACCCAAAAACAGAGAAAAGATACATAGACCTTCACCATGAGATACACAGTTGGACTAAATTGTGAAATCGGAAATAATAGATTTCTTCAGTCTCAAAAGAAACGTTGTCGTAGTTTCAGGGGTGGGATTTCTTTTATCCTTGGGCGAAGAGCTGTGGTCGCGATTCATCCCAAAATACCTCGAGGCCCTTGGGGCGGGAGTTTTTGCAATAGGGCTCTTTGGGGCGCTAAAGGACCTTCTTGATGCGGTCTATCAATACCCCGGCGGCTTTGTGGCTGACAGGTTTGGAAGGAAAAACGCCCTTGTCCTGTTCAGCGCCCTTTCGCTCGCAGGATACGTGATTTACCTTCTTGCCCCCTCCTACGTTTTCATTTTTTTGGGCCTGTTTTTCGTCATGTCGCAGAGCAGCCTCGCCCTACCTGCAACTTTTGCAATAATAGGGGATTCCCTCCCAAAGGAGAGGCGCACCATGGGGTTTACCGTGCAGTCCCTACTAAAGAGGGTGCCCATCGTAATCGCGCCCCCGGTAGGCGGGCTTTTAATTGTAAAATACGGCCTTGTGGAGGGTGTCAAGATGGGGCTTTTAATAACCATATTTTTTACACTGTTTGCCGTAATTATCCAGCGTAAAAGCTACGATGAACCGCCAAGAGAAAATAAAATAAAAGGAGGCCTTTTTGAACAGTACGCCAAAATGAATGCGAGCCTAAAAAAGCTTCTTTTGACAGACATACTAATACGGCTCGCAGAGGGCATCCCCAAAGTCTTCCTCATCCTCTACATCATAAACATCCTTGGCTTTGATGCCTTGGGCTTCGGATCTTTCATCGCACTTCAAATGCTCGTTTCGATAATCGTCTACATTCCAGTTGCAAGGTACGCGGACAGGTTCGGGAGAAAGCCCTTTGTAATTCTCACATTCATCTTCTTTACCCTGTTCCCGCTCGCAGTCGTCCTTGCCAAGAGCTTTTGGCTCCTTGTCATTGCCTTCGTAATAGCGGGCCTTCGGGAAACGGGTGAGCCCGCAAGAAAGGCGCTTATAGTCGATTTGACGTCCGCAGAAACGCGGGGGCGCCAGGTGGGCCTTTACTATCTTATACGAAGCTTTGCGGTCTTCCCGGCATCCATTATTGGGGCCGTCCTATGG
>JAZFTU010000141.1:0-5296 GCA_036446855.1 Hydrothermarchaeaceae archaeon (SeqCode)
TCGCTTAACATCGTATTTAAGTGGGGGGCTTTACCCCATTGCTTTCTTTAAGAGCAAATACGCATTCACCGCGATAATTTCAATACTTCCCCTCAAACACTAAATACGCCGTATGCCCCGCGCATACTTATACAGTTTCAGCCGTCGTTTCAGTGCCTCTGGCCAAAATCTTCAGCATTTTGGTGTCGGTTTTCGGAAGAAGGATTTCAATCCCGATCATATTTCCTTCTTCATTCAAATCAAAAATCACGTTATCTGCAACCGGCTCAGATTTTTCTATTTTGCCTTTCTTGAGGCGCAGGTAAAGGGCATTTACCTCTCTGTCAAATTCTACCGAAACCATATCTATCCTGCGTCTCTTTATTAAGTAACAACTGCCATTTTATCTACACTATCTTCGTAAATTACAACCACATAATCATTTTCAAACTTTTTGTAAGATGCTTTTCTTCCGAATTTAACGCTGACAGTTTCCTCTGCATTGTAGATTGCCTCGGCGGCCCACTCTTCGGAAATGCCGCGCTCTTTTGCCCGCCCTATCGCATGTTTTGAGAATACGATTTTTTTCATGCTCAATACTTCCTCCCAAACACCAGATACGCCGTGTGCCCTAACATCCGCGTCTTCGGCCTCGTTCCAATCTCCTTTACCTCCATCTCCCTCTCCATTATCTCGAAGGTCCTTATGCCGCTAAAATATTCTTTTAAGGCCCTAACGGTCTTTTGGGCCTGCTCAACGTATGGGACGTAGGCCACAAAGAATCCTCCCGGCTTCAGTGCTTTGTGCGCATGCGGAACAACTTCCCAGGGGTCTGGGAGGTCCAGGTTCACGATGTCCACGTCCTTCTCATCTATCCCCTCCCTTATGTCCTTCATTTTGATTTTCACGAATTTTTCGAGGCCTGCCTTCTCGAAATTTTTTCCTGCAATCTCTGCAAAATTCTCCCTGATTTCGTATGTGTGAACAATCCCCCCCGGTGACACGATATTTCCAAAAAACATGGCCGAGGTGCCAGAGCCCGTGCCCGCATCCACGATTACATCACCGCTTCCGGCGCCAGTGTGTGCGATAATGTACCCCAAATCCTTTCTTAAGACGATGCTCCCTGCCCGGGGGAGTTTTTCTGAGAGGTCCACGATTCGTGGGTCAATTACAGAAAAATTCTGATGGGTGTTGGACTTTAACACGTCCCCCGGTTTTGCCCCGTCCAGCTTTACAACTCCGTGGTTGGTATGCAGCTCGGTCTTACTATCAGCTACAAGGTACTTTTTATCCTTGGGCCCTATCAGGAGCTTCATACCCACCGCCTTGAAAACAGAAGAAACTTAACAGAGCCTTCGTCCGTTCCAAATATAATCGGGATAGGGCCTATCATCACGATACCTGCGCCCTTTCCCTCGAACTTAGATGTAGAGCCAGAACTCTCCGAAAGTATCCCTGCCATCAATACGACCATACCCAGAAATATTAAGATAATTCCAATCGATAATAGCTCCTTCATAGTCACCCCAACGCTTTTATACTTTTTTTATCTATCTTGGATGGATATAACATGATAACGCTTGCAAACTTAAAAAAGTTAATGATAATACCGGTGGTTATGGTGATTTCGTCCATTGCGATAATCGCTATAAGTTACAACTCCGGATCGATACCTTTGAGCATTGACTTTAAAGGCGGGACCGTTATCACAGTTTATGACGTGCCGGAAAATGTGGACCTAAAAAAATCGATGCAGGAAAAATTTACATTCGATGTCGAGGAGACCACAATCAGAGATTTTTCTGGAAAGGCCGTGGGAAAAAATTTCGAGATTGAAGAATTCTTCGAGGGGAAGGAGGGGAGGGAAATAAAAAACCTTATGATATCTCAGGGCGTTTTGGAAGAAAATATAAACATGCGGGACATAAGCCCCTCCATTACCGGGCTATTTGTCGAGCAGTCCGTAAAGGCAATTTTGTTCGCGTTTATATTCATGGCGCTCGTAGTGTTCTGGAGGTTTCGGACGGTGGTGCCCTCTATTGCCGTCATCCTTTCAGCATTCTCTGATATAGTAACTACGCTTGCAATAATGATTGTCCTGGATATCCAGCTTTCGATGGGCTCGTTTGTGGCACTGCTCCTCCTCATCGGTTATTCTGTGGACACAGATATTCTTCTTACGACCCGGCTTTTGGTAAAAAGGCAAAAGGAGATACCTGACAGGATAAAAGATGCAATGAAAACAGGGCTTACGATGGCAGGGACGACGATCTCTGCTATGGCAGTACTGCTTTTAGTTGCAACCTCGACCCTGCTTAAGGAAATCGCAATTGTCATTCTAATTGGGCTCCTTGTCGACCTCATAAATACGTGGATACAGAACGTGGGAATTTTGTGGTGGCATTTAGACAAGGGGGAGAAGGTGAGGGTTAGATGAAGGAAAAGATGCTCGGCGACAACCGGATTAGGCTTCTTCTACTCTTCGTTGCAGTTTCGGTTCTTCTCATATCGACCAAAGGGCTGGCTACGGGACTTGACCTTCAGGGAGGGAGCATAATAATTATTGAGACTGAAAGGCCGCTTGACGTCGAGGAGATGGATAGGGTCCAAATTATCATGGACGAGAGGCTGAGAGGCGGCCTTGGCGTAAGGGACGTTAAGGTAAGGGCTCTTGGTGATCAGCACGTAAGAATAGACGTTGCGGGGGTCTCTCCTGAAGAACTAAAAGACCTGATAGGAAAGCCAGGGAAACTCGAGGTCAAGATAGGGAACATTTCGGCCTTCACAGGCGACGAACTCGACAGGGTCGACCCATTTACCTACGATGCGCGCTCAGGCGGCTGGGCGGTGCCTTTTACCCTATCTGACGGGGCCTCCGTAAAATTTAGGGACGCTTCCATAGCATCAGACTTCGCAATAGTTTACATGTACATGGACGAGGGAACCTTGTTTTCCGTAACTACCAGTGCGGAGCCAGAGGGCATAGAAGGGGCTATAGAAGATCTGAACCTTTCAGGAGAGGTAAATATCGAAAAAGGAAATTTCACCACAACCACAACGATAACACTCGACAATACCCTAGAGGAGATAGGAGAAAAAAAGGACATAATCATTGATTTACTCAATATGTCCAATATAACCTCATTTAGCATTGAGAGGACCGGCCTTGTAAATGACGCCCCCCTCTCTGCCTCTCTTCAGCAGGAACTTGCAGCAGGAAGCACGGTAAGAAGCCTGATTTTGGAAACCGGAGCAGGTGAAGACGGCAGAAAAGAGGCGAGGCGAATTGAGGTTATTTTGCGGTCAGGCGCCCTCCCGATAAAAGTCAGCGTGGTGAGCAGCAGTGGAATCTCGGCAACTCTTGGCGAGGATTTCGTCAAAAATGCCATACTTGCCGCAGTCCTTGCGTTCGGCGGAGTTTCTGCCTTCATTTATTTGAGATACAGAAAACTGAGTATTGTTTTACCAATTCTAGTCACAAGCTTCAGCGAAATCATAATAATCCTCGGGTTTGCCGCACTTATCAGGTGGAATATTGACCTTCCCGCAATTGCGGGAATAATAGCTGCTGTGGGAACTGGCGTGGACAACCAGATTGTTATCATAGACGAGGTGATGAGCGGGGATAAAAAGTCCATCCGGTACCGCATAAACAGCGCATTTTTCATCATCCTCTGCTCGTATCTGACGCTTATTGCCGCGATGGCCACGCTCTTTTTCGTTGGTATGGCAATGCTAAAGGGATTTGCCATAACAACAATTATCGGGGCCACATCAGGGGTATTCGTAACGAGGCCCGCCTACGCAAGAATAGTCGAATACTTGCTTACGAGGAAAAATTAAGTTTTTATATCAGGAGACTAAAAGATGGGATGTTGGCGGAGCTAAAACATGCATTCAAAGGAAAAAGAGTTTTTTGAGGACAAGATAAAAGAGGTTAAGGACAGGGAGCAGAGCCTGCTTGAGAAGCTTGAGGCCAAAGCTGGAATAGAAGATGAACTTTCGAAAAAGGAGAGAGAAGTTAAGTCATTAAATAAAGAACTCTCAGGAGTAAAAGAGGCGCTTGCAAAGTCGGAAAACAGAGCAACAGCTGCTCTGGCATCCAGCGCAGAACTTCAAAAAATTCGGGATGAGCTTGAAAGTGAATCTGAAAAACGCCAGGAGCAGTCAAACAAAAATGCCAGCCTCGAGGCAAAGGTGGAATCACTCAGGGAGGACAGGGATGAAAAGAATCAGCGCATTTCAAAATTCGAGTCCAAAGTCGAAAAACTAAAAAATCAGTTGAGAAACATGGAGGTAGAGGTCAAAACCTCTAAGAGATACGTAAAAGAGAAGGATGTAGATCTAAAAGCGAAAAGCTCCATGGCCCTCAAATGTGAAAAGTCTCTTGCAGAGCTCAAAGACTCGGCAATCAAGCTTGAAGTCGAACGAAACGACCTTTCAAAAAAGGTAGAAAAATACGAAAGGCTCCTCTAGTTCTGGAGCAGGGGGCTTAAAAATTGGTTGTGGGAGAGGGACTGTAAAACGCTTATATAAACAAAAACAAATTTTATTCCATAATTACAATATTTTTTGTAGTGGTACAATTTTTTTAGTATAAGGTAAAGGAGGTATTCTGTCATGAAAAAAACGCTGTTAATCGTAATTGGCCTTGCGGCGCTGCTAGTGTTTGCTGGATGTACTCAAGTGCAACAACAGAAAACGCAAGAGGGTAGCGAGGAGCCCTTCGAAAAAATTCCCATCATTGATGCATACTACGAAGGTGAAAAGATTTGGTTTATTCATCCAGATGTAACTGATCCAGGAATAGCGGAAAGATTGACAAAAATGACAAATTATAGAACATTGTATGCCCCAAAGAATGCTGAAGCGGTAGATATTGGCAAATTGGCAAAATTTTATGTGTTCACAAACGGCATCGACCACAGGGGCACTCTGCCCTGGGGGGGCGGGCCATTCGGATTTCAGATAGACATCTTTGACTCCATCCCGGGAAATGAGGGATATACGTCACTTAGAACGCCACATCTTGTCACATGGAACGAAGGTGCCAGGCCCCGGATTCTGAAATCAGTGAAAGTTCTTTTGGAGGCAGAAGCTCGTGGAGAGCTTAATATTGAGGAGACAGGCGCCATCGTAAATGCGCCCATAGTAAGATGGCCAGGGGGAGGCGCAAGGCTGAATTAAATAAAATGGCAGATAAACATTTTAAGATAGCTTTAATGGGCATTGCATTTGCATTGTTTTCACTTATAATCGTAGGCCTCGTCTGGCTTTCCGGCGGGAACCACCCTGTTTCTCTTGCACTCGCCTA
>JAZFTU010000142.1:0-10800 GCA_036446855.1 Hydrothermarchaeaceae archaeon (SeqCode)
TAAATAATTTTTGATTAGCAAGTCTTCAATATCTCAATACCAATATAAAATTACCTCCACCAACCGAAAATTCAACTGTACCCAGATTAAGATAGCACCATATAACTTAACGTTTCTTTGGTAGGGAACAGCAATACACAACTTAACGCACAGTACATACTAATATGTAAAATATTTCCCAATTTAATAAACCCCATTAGCTGCCAAAATAAGAGTAATGGACGTGAAATTGGACACGCGATATACCGTAAAGGAAAAACCGTTGCCGGGTACCTCGAGAACTGGAACAAAACCTTGTATGAGGTGCCAATATGGAATAATGGACACACCAGTAGCCGGCAAAATGAATTGCTTCAAGGAGGGCCCGGGCAAAACAAAACACCTCTCAAAAGAGGAGGTCGAAGAAATGACGTCCTGCGATAAGATGGTCAATTGGGTAAAAACAGACTGGCGCCATAACGAGGTAAAAGAGTCTGAGCTAAAATTAGTAGACAAAATTTTATCAGGTAAATGACGATAGAGAAATACTATATAGATATGTGGTTCTGTTGAGTACCACCAAAGATGCAACACCCAATTCAAACACCGTCAAATTCAACAGAACCACCAACCGCAACCCTAATATATGGGCCGTCTGGAAGTTTTCGGACATGCATTACAGTAATTACATAAGTGCCAGGGAGGCCGAAAAATGCGTTCAAAATGGGGTGGGGAGGATATCTATGACACCCACGGCTCTTAAGCAGACACCAAAGACCACGATAGATTTTCTTGTGAAAAACGGCATTGGGGTAAAGGAAATTAAAGGCAATGGGAGGCCCCGAAAGGTCAGAGAGGCCGACATCAAAAGAATACTTGCGATTAGAAAGTCCGGGCTCAGCTTTTTTAAGATTTCAAACCTCGTAAAAGTCCCCAAGAGCACGGTATTTGACTACTTTGGGAGGTATAACTGGAGGGAGGTCAAAGAGAGCGACATAAAAAGCATCGAAATAGAGGAGGCCCGAAGAATTTTCGATAAACTGCTTGAAAGGGACCTGGATGATGAAATATCCGGGCTTGCCCTGGCAGGACAGAAAAGTTCGGATTTAGAGGAGATAGGGAGTATTCTAAGAGAGATAGAAATCATTTTATATTGTTAATTACTTTGATAATAACATGGTTAAGCGGAAAAAGACCAAAAGTTCGATGCCAGCATCCGGAGCGGGCCTCGTACGTTACATGGACGAGGAAGGGAAAGGCCTCAAGTTCAGGCCCGAGCACGTTCTCTATACTATTATTGGATTGATAGTATTTGAAATTTTGCTGAAAGCCGGATTTTTATGATTGCCATAACAAGGCCCATTGAACGGTCAAAGGAGACCGTCCGAAAGGCCCGGGAGCTGGGATGGGAGGCATTGATTGTTCCGGCAGTGTCAATTAAGCCCCTGCCGAGGGAAGAGGTCACCGAAAAAATCGGGGGCATGGAAAAATACGACTGGCTCGTTTTGACAAGCGCTTTTGGCGCTGAAATCATGCACCGTTACTATGGGGATGATCTGGGGAAAACAAAAATTGCGGTAATCGGCCCCAGGACTGCCAAATTTCTGGAGGATAGGGGGATAGACGTTAAGATAATCCCGGACGAATATAGGGGGGAGAGCCTTGCATCCGACATGATAAATGCTGGCATCGATGGGAAAAAAATACTTGTTGCAAGGGCTCAAGTAGGGCGGGAGGTCCTAATAAAAGAGCTAAAAAGGCATGCAGAGGTTATCGAGGTCCCTATCTACGAGACCAAAATGCCATCTGATAAGGCCCCCTTAAGAGATTTTCTATCGGCCCTGGAAGAAGGCAAAATATCGGCAGCCGTATTTACGAGCTCCCAGACAGTGAGAAACCTGTTTTCGGCACTCGGGAGAAAGGAACTTTCCCTGGCATTAAAAAAGGTAGAGGTATGTGCCATCGGACCAATTACTGCAAAAACGCTTGAAGAACACGGGGTGAAAGTGGACGTTGCCCCGGAAAAATACACGGTAGAGGCATGCCTCCGGGAGATACGGCGATGAAGGCAGTGATATGGCCGGCAAACCTTGATGCCCAAAAGTCACGTGCACGGGGGAGAAAGATATCATTAAAGAATGCGGTACCGTCCCCGACTCTTGGCGAGATAACCGAGGCTGCGGCAGGGCTCGGCCTCGGCCCAATTGCTGAAGAGGAAAAGTCATATCCTAGAGAGTGGTGGGAAAAAAGCGGCAGGGTAACTGTCGAGAAGAAAATTCCCAAGACCCGTATTTTAAATGAGCTTTCTGCGGAGATAAAGCGGAAGAGAAAGTAGGCCCCTTATCAGGCATTTTAAGCAGGGGCAAGGTATAAGACTGCGGGATTTTCAGGTCATAATCCATGAAACTTACGGAAATCTTAAGAAAGCTCATGTCGGAAACGGCTGGAGAGGAAATCAGATTAAGGGAAGAAGAGGTGGAAATTAAGGAGTTTCAAGACATGTTTCCCTGGTTTAATAACCATGGAATCATAATTAGCTTAAAGAACCCCCGATGGATTGCAAGCCGGGGGCTCTGGGCAGAGGCGTATATGGCGTTTGAGGAGGGGGACGAGGCCTTTTTCGGAATCAAGGGTACACTACCAACCGAAGAAGATAGAAACATAATCATCACAGGCGGAAAAGTGAGAATGGACGGCATGGGGGCCAATTTGGATTTAAGCGGGACTGACCAGAGGCTCGTAATCCTTTCCTACATATTTGAGAAATCGAGAGATAAACCAAGTGAGGAACTAGACCTGTATTTGAGATACACAAAGGCAGTTCCCTCAATTGGCGTTGTGGGCATGACCCGGCTTGAGCCTGTATTTGCAAAAATGCCAAAGGGCGAGCAGAAAAGGTTTTTGAAAACACTCAGGGCCGAATCAAAAAGCATTCCCGTCTTAAAAGAGGCCATAAATATCCTCGACCGAAGTGAAATTGACGTAAGCTACGCATGAAAATGTATGACTTTCATATCCACTCGATATTTAGTGATGGGGAGCTCATACCTGCAGAAATAGGGCAGAGGTATTCAAAGTTCGGATACCGGGAAATAGCAATAACAGACCACGCGGATAATTCCAATCTAAAGTTCATCCTTTCAAATACTGTAGATGCTCTCGGCGAGCTTTCTAAAGAAAGCGGCATAAGCGTAATCCCTGGAATTGAGCTTACTCACATACCTCCTTTGATGCTGGATGGGCTTGTCAAAAAGGCAAGAAAACTCGGTGCAAGGATTATCATAGTTCACGGCGAGACGCTGGCAGAGCCGGTGCAAAAGGGGACAAACTTTAAAGCGGTCAATAATCCAGATGTCGATATATTGGCCCATCCTGGCCTCATTACACCTCTTGAGGCAAAGCTTGCTGCGAAAAATGGGATATTTTTAGAGCTTTCATCAAGGTTTGGGCACTCCCTTGCAAATGGACATGTGGCGAAAGTTTCATTAAAGGCTGGTGCAAGTCTTATATTAAACTCAGATGCCCACGCCCCAGAAGACATTTTAACAAAAAAGGAGAAGGTTGCTATAGCAAGAGGGGCAGGGCTATCAAAAGAAAATTCAAGAATGGTTGTAAGTGTTAAACCATTCCCAGTATAACAAGTATTTAAATCTTCCGAAATATTTTTATATCAGGAGAACGTCGTTTGAAAATCTTGGGCACCTTAAGTCACGAAACGAAATCCGGAAACCTTGTTATTCGCGGCCAAAGGGATACTCCATTTGAAACTCATTCTATCTATTCTGGAGCCGGTACAAAAAAGATTTCAGTAGGAAAGATCCAGGATGTAGTAGGCCCAAAATCGCGGCCATATATTATAATACGACCGAAAAAGAGATTTTCATCAAAAGAGCGTTCTTCCTTTGAAGGCGACACCTTTTACGAATTTCCCAGGAGGACACATGCTAAAAAAAGAGGTTACGGTAGAAAAAAAAATAGAGTATATTGATGAGTGCCCGGAATGCAGTAGCAAAAGCCTTGCAAGTGATTACGAAAGGGCAGAAGTCATTTGTAACAAGTGTGGTCTTGTAATCGACGAGAAGATCATGGACCTTGGACCCGAGTGGAGGGCGTTTGACAACGAGCAGAGGGTAAAAAGGTCGAGGGCAGGGGCCCCGATGACCTATACGATTCATGATAAGGGTCTATCGACTGTCATAGACTGGAGGGACAAGGACTGTTACGGAAAGGACATATCGCCAAAGAAGAGGGCACAGATTTACCGGCTTAGAAAGTGGCAGCAGAGAATCCGTGTTTCAAACGCCACCGAGAGAAATCTTGCCTTTGCGCTTACAGAGCTTGAGCGGGTTGCCTCAAGACTTTCGTTGCCAAGAAATGTTCGGGAGACTGCTGCGGTCGTGTACAGAAGGGCCGTAGAGAAGGGACTTATACGGGGAAGGAGCATCGAGGGGGTTGCGGCATCTTCCCTTTATGCTGCCTGCCGGCAGTGCAATGTTCCGCGAACACTCGACGAAATTGCCGATGCCTCAAAACTTAATAGAAAGGAGATTGGGAGGACATACCGATTTGTTTCACGGGAGCTTGGAATCAATCTAAAACCAACAACTCCTATAGATTACGTGCCGAGATTTGGTTCAGAGCTCGGGCTTTCTGGAGAGGTCCAGGCAAAGGCAATAGAAATTCTAAGAAGCGCGATGGACCAGGAGCTCACGTCAGGGAGAGGGCCCACGGGAGTTTCTGCGGCCTCCATCTACATCGCAAGCGTCCTTTTGGGCGAGAGGAGGACCCAGCGGGAGGTTGCCGACGTTGCCGGAGTTACAGAGGTCACCATAAGAAACAGGTACAAGGAGCTTGCAGAGAGGCTGGACATCGAGATAACGATATGAAGTCCTACTCCAGCTCCCTCAAAATCCTTGCATAAAGCTCGGTTGAAATTCTGAAGCCCGCGTGGATTAAATTGTCAATGGAATCTTTCACTGCTTGTTTTGATTCCAGCTCATTCCGGTAAGCCTTAAGTAAAACATAGATTGTGCCTTTAACGTTGAATCCAAAACTTTCGACAATGCTTCTACCCGAGGCATCGTCCATTAAAACCAGGCCGGGGTCCATCTTTCTGGCCAGCGTTAAAACCGCAGCTTCCCCTATGTCGAGTTCTCTCGCAAATCTGACAAGTTTTTCATCAGGTTTTATTTCCATAATTTTAATCCATCCATCTTCTATGGCCTCTTCGATAATTAGCGCACCCGAAAAACCAGCAGCCTTTCCGAGGGAGATTTCATCGAAAACCTCTTTTGGAATAAAAACCTCGTCGAATAGTTTCTGAAGCAAGAAAATTTTCCCGATTTTTGACAGGTATATAAGCGGGCTTGAATTCGAAATGACCTTCAAGTTATTCCCTCAGTGCTTTAAGGTCCTCTTCGAGTTCTTTTACCCCGTATTGTGCTTCTATCTTCCTCTCCCTTGCAACTTCAATCATCTCCCAGAGGGAAACCTCAGCCTCCCTCGCAGCCTTCCAGAGGGTTATTCTCCCCTCTTTATACCGCTGAATGGCCCGGTGCAATCTTTTCTCTTTTATTCCAAGAGAAAGTAGCTCTCTAACGATCTCCGACCTATCTTTCGATTCATCTTTTGCCAACTTTTTCAAGGCATCGAGAATTTCCTGTGACAGGCGGAAGGACACAAGTGCTCCCATGTATTACACTTTATATACATTGTATTATTTAAATCTATTGGCCGTGCTAAGGGGCGCTTACAAAACCATGAACTCCACCTCTCTACTTTAAATACCACCTCTGTATGTATGAGTAACGTATGAGGTGGACGTATCTATTCGGGGCAATATTACTATTTGTAATGTTCATACCCACACTAGCCAGCCTTTACACAGAGTATCTGTGGTATGTAGAGGTGGGGTACGTGGCCGTGTTTTTGAAGATTATAAAAACAAAACTCGTGCTGGGGGCAATAGGCGCGGCGTTCTTCTTTGTCATCGCCCTGATAAACTTTAGAAGGGCAACAAAAAGCGCTCTTGGTGATGATTCTCAATTTTCTGGGCTTGTTCCACTTGCAGCACTTGCCTTTGCCTTTGTCATGGGCTTTATCTCAAGCTTTGGCTGGGACATCTTTCTTCGCTTTTCAAGCCAGGTCCCCTTTGATGTGACAGACCCGATTTTTAACAAAGACATAGGGTTTTACTTTTTCTCTCTCCCGTTTTATGAATACATAAAAAATGTCCTCCTGACCGGATTTTTTCTCATGGGCATTGTAACCCTCGGGTTTTACATGTTCTTTGGCGGCGCCCTCGTAAGCGACGAGGAATCAGGAACTTACCGGTTTGAGATGCCGAATCTGAACTGGACCTATATCTCCCACCTTCTGGTCATCGCAGGAATAATACTCGTCCTGTTTGGGGTGGGCAATCTGCTTGACAGGTATTCAATTTTGTATTCGGAAAGGGGGGCAGTATACGGGGCAGGTTATACGGACGTAAAGGTCCAGCTGCCTCTCATAACCACCCTTGCAGTTTTATTCTTCATCGCGGCCATCGCATCTTTTGCCGGTGCGAGGTTTTATGATATAAAATGGCCGGTCTTCGGAATTGCCCTCCTCATGATTGTAAGTTTAACTGGAAATTCTGCGGCAGGCTTTATCCAGCAGTACAAGGTAACGCCAGACGAATACAACATGGAAGCGCCATACCTTTCCCATAACATACTTCTTACCAGGGCCGCATACGACCTCGATGACATCGAGGAGGTGGAATTTCCTGCAAACACCAACCTTACGCTGGCAGACCTTGAGAAAAACAGCGAGACGATAGACAACATCCGCCTCTGGGATTGGAGGCCGCTTAAAAGGACATACGAGCAGCTCCAGCTGATAAGGACGTACTATGATTTCAACGATGTGGACATAGACAGGTACGATATAAACGGCAGCATCAAGCAGGTAATGCTCTCTGCAAGGGAGGTAAATCCCGATCTTCTCCCTGAAAAGACCTGGGTAAACGAGCACCTGGTATTTACCCACGGATACGGCCTTGCCATGAGCCCTGTAAGGTCTGTTTCTGAAGAAGGCCTTCCATTTCTGTTCATAAGGGACATCCCCCCGGTGTCAGACTTTTTTGATATAGTGCAGCCTGAAATCTACTACGGGGAAATTACAAGCAATTACGTTGTTGTCAACTCGAAGACAGAGGAATTCGACTTTTCAAAGGGCGATGAAAACATTTATACAACGTATCAGGGCGAAGGCGGTGTACAGCTTTCCTCGATTCTCACGCGAGCTGCAATGGCTCTTAGGTACAATTCCCTGAAGCTGTTTTTGAGCGACTCTGTAACATCTGAGAGCAAGATTATGATACACAGGAACATAATGGACAGGATAAATGCCATAGCGCCGTTCTTAAAGTATGACAGCGACCCCTACCTGGTAACTTCAGGCGGCAGGATGTACTGGATGATTGACGGCTATACGGTGTCTTCCAGATATCCCTATTCCGAGCCGACGGGCAATATAAATTATATTAGAAACCCCGTAAAGGCCGTAATAGACGCATACAATGGAAAAACCACTTTTTATGTCATAGACGATGAGCCGATAATAAATGTTTACAAGAAGATATTCCCAGGTTTATTTTTGCCATTCTCTGAAATGCCGGAAGACCTGATGGGCCACATACGCTACCCAGAGGACCTCTTTTCGGTACAGGCGGACAAATACCTCGTCTACCACATGCAAAACACCCGGGTTTTTTACAACAAGGAAGACCAGTGGGAGGTGCCCCAGGAGATATACGAGGGGGATAGAATCAACATGGAGCCTTACTACCTCATAACCAAGCTCCCTGGCGAAGAACGCGGGGAGTTCCTCCTGCTTTTGCCGTTTACACCCCGCTCAAAGCCAAACATGGTTGCATGGATGGCCGCAAGGGGTGACCTGGAACATTACGGGGAGAGGATTGTATACGTCTTTCCCAAAAACAAGCTCGTTTTCGGTCCGATTCAAATCGAGGCGAGAATTGACCAAAATACTGATATCTCCCGGGACTTCACGCTCTGGGGCCAGTCGGGCTCGAGGGTTATACGAGGAAACCTGCTCGTAATCCCTATTGAGGACTCCCTGCTCTATGTGGAGCCTGTGTACCTCAGTTCTGACCAGAGGGATGCCATTCCAGAGCTAAAGAGGGTCATTGTCGCATTTGGAGACAGGATCACGATGCAGGACACACTTGAGGATTCCCTTTCTGTTGTATTTGGCTCCAGGGAAATTCCATCAGCGCCTAAGCCTCCCAAGGAAGCACCCTCCGAAATAGAGGAAAGGACAGAGCCAGAGCTAATTTCTGCGGCGCTGGAGCATTACAAAAAGGCAGAGGGACACCTGAAAGATGGGAACTGGTCCGCCTACGGGGAGGAACTAAGACTCCTCGAATCGATACTCACAGAATTAAATTCATGATTAAAAAGGACTACTACTACAAGAAGGCGAAAAGGGAGAAATACCGGTCGAGGGCCGCCTACAAATTAAAGCAGCTGAACAGGAAATTTAGGCTTGTAAAGAAGGGGGACATTGTGCTGGACCTCGGGGCCGCGCCCGGGGGCTGGATGCAGGTATTACGGGAGATTGTCTCAGGGAGGGGCCTTGTAATAGGCGCAGACCTAAGTTACATAAGACCCTTAAACTTTGAAAACGTAAAGACAATTAAGGGCGATTTTACCAGTTCCGAGGTCATCGGAAAGATAAAAGATGCTGTCCCCCGCGCAGATGTGGTCGTCTCCGACGCCTCGCCTGATATCTCCGGCATATGGGATCTAGACACCTTCAGGTCTGTAGAGCTCACAAGGGGCGCCCTATCGATTGCAAAAGATATTCTAAAGCCCCGGGGAAATTTCCTGGTAAAGATATTTCAGGGAAAAGAAACCGACGAGTTTTTCGGCGATGTCAAAAAAACTTTCAGGCATGCAAAGAGGACAAAACCTAAGGCCTCCCGGGAAAAAAGTTCCGAAATCTATATAACGGCAAAGTCCTTTCAAAAGTGAGGTAAGGGATTTACGATGGTAAAATGCGATATATGCGGCGCAGTAGCAAAGGAAACATGTGAATGCAAGGCGTGCGGCAAAATTTTTTGCTTCGAATGTGGAGACTCTGGAGACGAGCGGTGCGAGTTCTGCTCAACCGAAGAGGAGTGGTAGATTTAAGGTTTTGTCTGTTTTAATTCCCGTACAGCAGAAATGGGTTCTGGAGACGCTGTATCCTTGATCTGAAAGTTTGCTTATTATGTCATCCATGGGGGGGGAATCCACCTTTAATAGCTTTGCAATCTTATGAACGTCATAATAGAAAGGGCCATCTATTTCTTCCGAAATCTTCGTAAGCAGTCTGCTTGCGCTTTTATTTTTCATGCACAGGGACTTATTTAGCACCCTTCTTAAGAGGTCTTGGTCTTTTATCCTGCCAAGCCATAGGAGCCCCGATACCTGGAAGGGGCTCCCACAGCTGCACACAGATTTTTCTGGCAGGACTTCCTTTCTATATTCTCTATTTAAGCAGGCCCTGCAGTAGTAGACGTATCCCATTTCAGAAAGCGAGGAATCCGCGTTTTTCTTTCCGCTGGACATCCTTACATACAGCCTGAAATAGTGCTCGGTGGAATGGGCCAGAGGGCAGCTAATGCCCCTTTTGTACTTGGCAGCGGTCCTTGCAACGTACCCTAAAAGGATTCTAAGCCCCACCTCGTGGCAGAATTCTGACCTGAGGGGCATGGCCCCGTACTTCCGATAGCAGACCTTCGGGTAAACGCCGCAAAGCGGGGCGGTATCTGTTGCCGTAACACCCAGATAACCGTTTTTTGGCGATGCAATTATAGAATTATCTAAAAAAGGCACGGGAGTTCCGAAGGGGTCGACGTCAATAAAATCTGCCGTGTGGCTCAATAAAAAGATGTTCGCATCCTCGTTGAACACCTCCACGTTTACTCCGTTAAGCCCGGCATTTTTTTTGATTATATCAACAGCGTATTTATTTGCATCGTTTAGAATAACCGTGCTTTTTGTCTCGTTTGCAACCCTGATGCCCTTGGCTCCCGTACCTGCGAGGGCATCTGAAAATGTGATATCCCCAAGGGCATCCACAAACGCGCAGCATATATCCCTGTTCAATTTCATACGCGGATTGTAAAAGACCGGGGCCTTTTTTTCTCCTCCCTTTTTCGTCGCTCCAAATGTGCCCTTTTCAGGCACCAAAAGTTTTGTTTGCCCTTCGGTTATCTCTTTGAACATAGAGGTCATTATTTCAAAAGTTGATAATAAGCATGCCGGCGGCCTTTTCTTTTAAAAAAGAAAACCCCGGGGAAAAGAAAACAGCTCGCCACAGCGAGGCCACTTTTCTTTTTTGAGAGAGGGCCTTTTTACACAGTATGACTGTGCTTATGAGCAAATCAGGACCAAAATATTTATATGTATGGTAATTAATACCCTTACTTGGTGGCATAGGTTGGAGAAGTTTGGCATTAATAAGCTATTGCTTTCATTAGCGTTTTTGCTAGTTTTCAGTGGGAGTGTCGGTGCTACACCAATTAGCTCTTGCACTACTATAAGCTCTCCCGGCGTCTATGTGCTCGCTACAGACATAACAAATAGCAGCGCCTTTAAATGTATTGAAATCACCGCAAGCGACGTCGTCCTTGATGGAAATGGCTTCACAGTCGACGGCGTGAACAAGGATTTTCCGTCGTATGGCGTCTACGTGGACGACTCGTCCAACACCCTGACAAACATCACGGTCAAGAACCTTAATGTCACCGACTGGTACTACGGAATCTAC
>JAZFTU010000143.1:0-9501 GCA_036446855.1 Hydrothermarchaeaceae archaeon (SeqCode)
ATGTCATTTCCGTGTGGGCACTTTTTCGGGTGGCCAAGTTTTGTGCAAACGGCCTCTGCAATCTTTTCAGATATGTGATGCTCTATGTCGCACGCCACACGCTCCTGGGAGGCATCGTCAAGGTCTACTTCCAGCATCTCAGTAAGCAAAAGCTCGGCGAGTCGGTGGTTTCTTACTATCTCTCTAGCAAGTTTTTTTCCAGCTTTCAAAAGAGATACGCCTTCCCGCTCCTTGTAGTTAACAAGCCCCTCCTTTTCCATCTTTTTTAGCATTTCAACTGCGCTGGGAGGAGCAACTTTAAGGCTTCTTGCCACCTCAGAAATCTTGACTGTCTTTTTGCCCCTCTCTTCGAATATAAAAAGGATTTCCAGATATTCCTCCACGTTCTCTGTTATCTCCATTTTCACATATCCTTTGATTTGCCGAAATTTTCCTCTTTATTTATGGCCCCTTCAATAGATTTTTTGAATACAATGATGTGGGTCGGAGAAGCCTTTACAGTGACATTTGTTCCCTCTTTGAATATTACAGTGGATTCTTGAGAACTGTGAAGAATTTTTCCTGACGGCAATTTTAGGTGATATCGATTCTCTGAGCCCTTAAATTCCCTTGTCTCTATAATGCACTCCCCATTTGGTTCTGAATTGAAATCTATATCATCTGGCCGTATCATAAGTTCCACTGCCTGCCCGATAGGGAGATTTGTCGGGTTTGGCATTATGCCTATTTCCGAAATTATCCCATCCTCAGTTACCCTGCCATCAAGGAAATCTGCCTCCCCTACAAAATCGGCAACAAACTTTGATTCGGGGGAGTGATATATCTGCTCTGGCGTGCCAATCTGTTCGATAATGCCATCGTTCATGACCGCTATTCGGTCGGCCAAAACAAACGCCTCTTCCTGATCATGTGTCACCAGCACGGCGGTAGTTTTTGCCTTTCTTAGAATTTCTTTTAGTTCATCTCGCATTTTAACCCTCATGTCGACATCTAGGTTGCTGAAAGGTTCATCAAGGAGTAGGACTACCGGACAGGGAGCAAGCGCTCTTGCAAGCGCAGTCCGCTGCTGCTGTCCACCAGAGAGCTGGTGAGGATAGCGGTCTTTCAGGTTTTGCAAGCCAACAAACCCGAGCATGTTTTCCACTATTTTTTCCCTTTTGGAGCTTTCGAATCTACCCAGGCCAAAGGATACGTTCTCCTGAACAGTTAAGTGAGGAAAAAGCGCATATTCCTGGAAAACTATCCCGACGTTCCTTCGTTCTGGAGGTATGAATGAGTTACTGTCTGATACGTTTATCTGGTTAATTGTCAATTTGCCGGAATCGGGTTTTTCAAAACCGGCAATCAAACGAAGAGTGGTTGTCTTACCACAGCCACTGGGGCCAAGTATTGCAAATATCTCGCCTTCGCTTACACTGAAAGTAATGTCTCTTACTGCATTTGTGCCATCGTAGTTTTTAGCGACGTTCTTAAGCTCGATTATCTGTGATTGTCTCATTTTCTTATTTCAATTGATTTTTTTTAAATTTAAGTGTGTCCTTTAATTTGCTGTTGCTGCTCCTGTGATATGATGATTATCATTGAAGCCGCAGATATTGCGACCAGAAGAAGAGCCGGTGCAGCAGCTCTTGCAAAAAATGCATCATCAGTTGCAGAGAAGATGCTTGTCGCAAGAGTCTTAAACCCGGTGGGTGCCAAAAGAAGGGTTGCAGGGAGCTCCTTCATCGTTGAAATGAATACAAGTGCTGCCCCGGTAAGCACTCCAGAGCGCATCATTGGCACGGTCACATGACGCAGGGTCTTTAATAAGCCAGAGCCCATGCTTCTTGCTGCCTCTTCCAGGGAGGGATTAACCTGCAATAGAGATGAACGAATGGTGCCTACTTCCTGGGGGATAAATAGAACCACGTATGCAAATACAAGCATGATGAATGACTGGTAGAGGGGAGTTGCATATTTTGCCCCAAAAAATACTAGTGACAGGGCGACGACGATGCCTGGCAGGGCAAATCCGGTATATGTGCTCCGTTCAACAAGGGTGCTAAAGATACCTGGAAAGCGTACTGCAATAAAGGCTACGGGAAGAGCTAAGAAGATTGCAGCAAACGTGGCCATTATCGAGACGCTGACAGAGTTAAAAGCAAGGTGCCATACGGAAACTAGCGGCTCACCTGCCAAGACTCCCCGAAGGAGCCAGTATGAAATTACCCCAATTGGCATTACAAGCGCCACCATCACTACTGCTGAAAATAAAAATATAGCAGGCCATCGCCATTTTCCCAGCGCAATGGTAAATGGGGGGCGAATTGAGCCTGACCTTGTAGTATAGTATTTGATACCGTTACTTCGGGTCTTGTTTTCCATGAAAAGTATGAAGATGGCAAGAGCCGCAAGCATAATTGCAAGAACTGCCGCCATGTTTCGGTCGAAACTTGACTGATATTGAATATATATCGCCCTTGTAAATGTATTAAACCGCATTAGGGCAGGCGTACCAAAGTCGCTGAGCGAATAAAGTGCCACTAAAAGACCTCCGGCTGCAATGGAAGGGTACAGGTGAGGCAATGTCACTTTAAAGAATGTTTTGAACGGGTTGTAGCCGAGGGTTCGTGCTGCCTCTTCCAGAGCCGGATCAATATTATACAGACTGCCCCGCACAGTGAGTAGAATGTAAGGGTATGTAAAAAGCGTAAGGCCCAAAACAGCGCCCGGCCATCCGTATATGGACGGCAGGCTATCAATGCCAAAAGGCTCAAGCCATTTCTGCAGCAAGCTCCCCCGAGGACCTAAGGCAGAAATTATGGCAAAGCTCCCCACGTAGCTCGGTATTGCAAGGGGCAATACTGTTACAACTGACCAGAATCGCTTCCAGGGTAAATCTGTCCGGACAGTCATAAAGGCAAGAGGGACCGCAATAATAGCGCTTAGCGCTGTTACCACCACGGCAAGGAATATGCTATTAAGAAATATCTGAAGCGTTCTGGGATTGAAAAATATGCCAAATGAGCTGGTGCCCATGCTAACAGTGCGCAGCACAAGGTAGAAGAGCGGAAGCGCCATAGCCATTGCTATTGCAAGTGCTGCAAATGCCAGGGGGGAGGGTGCACCTGAAAAAAATTTTGAGAGGTTCCCCTTTAAGACACTTCGATGATTCAATGTTATAGCGCACCCACATCCTGGAGAAGCGTTAAGGTTCCATTGAGGTCGTCAATGTCGCTTAAGTCTATGTCTGGAGTATCGATTTCAGATAACGGCTTTTGGTTGCCAATCACCTCTACTCCTTTTACAAGCGGGTACTCGTAGGTAGTATTTGTATAGTATCTCTGAGTTTCTTCTTTGAGCATGTGACTTATGAATTGCTCTGCAAGGCTGCGGTCCTTTACTGTATCCACAATTCCGACCCCCGCAACATTAATCATTGACCCTGCATCCCCTTGCGTATAGGAGTGTTCGACAGGAAAATTTGTGTCCTCTGCCTTGAAGCGGTGGAGGTAGTAGTTGTTGACAAAGCCGACGTAAATCTCTCCCCTCCCAAGAGCTGCGACTATGGGAGTATTTTTAGGATAAACCTGTGGCTCGTTTGCAATGATGCCCTCCAGCCATTCCTGTGCTTTTTCTTCTCCCTCTAAGACCCTAAATGCCGTAACAAAGGACTGAAAGGAGCCGTTTGTGGGCGCCCACCCTATTTTTCCATCACCCCATTTTGTGTCAGTATACCCCCATATTGAGTCAGGGAGCTCGGAGGGGTTTAGTAGCTCGGTATTATAGTCAACTGTCCTCGCCCGACCGGTTATGCCTATCCAATCGTCATTAAACGACCTGAAGCGATGATCAACCCGCTCAAGCAACGTATTTGGAAGCTTTAAGAGTCGCCCTTCTTTAGCAAGTGCCCCCAAGGCGCCGGCATCCTGGGCAAAGAAAAGGTCTGCGGGGCTGTTTTTGCCTTCCTCTAGAATAGTTGATGCAAGTCCGGCAGTATTGCCATAACGAACCTTAACATTTATTCCGGTGTCCACCTGAAGCCTTTCTATCAGTGGTGAAATGAGATTTTCACCACGGCCAGAGTATACTGTTAATTCCTTCTGCTTGGCCTGTGTTTCTTTTTGGAGGCAACCAGGCATTGCAAACGCCAATGCTGCTGCCCCGGCATATTTTACAAACTTTCTCCGCGTAATATTCATTTTTATTCTCCTTTTTAATCTTAGGTTGGCCTAATTAGGTTGGCCTAATAATATAAATAATTATGGGAAGAATACGGTTGTGCAGAATTGTGCGCAAAACACACATAAACACAAAGGTTTATAAGTATAAAATCTAAAGTTCTAATAGAGAAAGGGGATTAAATATTACGAGGAACCGTAAATTCTAACCTCCGTTTCCTCCTCCTCCCCCTTTCTTTCCTCATTACCGACCTTTCGTTTCAATAACGCCAACTAATTTTTTTACAATTTTATCAAAAAGAAATTTGCCCTTTTTTGATGTGGCCTTCGTCGGATGCCCGAAAACCCCGGTTTTTGTGGGGACAAGCCTGTCATCGATAATTTCCACATCCTCATCGACTGCTAGTTTAATATCCACCTTTTGCGGGTGCAAATGCATCATAAGCGATGTTTCTGCCTCGCAGGCGTGAAATGGCTTTGTCTCGAGAATATCGGAAAAATCAATTTTTGAAAAGTCAAAAAATCGGGTGTTGACATCACTTTTTTTTGCACCCTCTTTTATTGCATTTACATGGGTGTTGCTGTAGTGCCCGGATGTTATGTAGACTATTCTAAATCCGCTGTTTTTGAGTGATTCTAGTATGTCCTTTGTGTAGGCCATCAGGGTATCTGGCTCCACCATGGTCGTCCCGGCATATGCTTTTGTGGTGTTGGAGACTCCATACCACACGATAGGGGCAATTAAAATTCCCGTCTTTCTGCTTGCGCCATCGCAAATCGCCCGCACTATGTCCCCATCTGTTGAGAGGGGCAGATGATATCCGTGCTCTTCGACAGACCCAAAGGGGAGGAGGATATCCTGCCTCTTTTTTAAATAATCTTTTGCCTCTACCCATGAGAGGTCTAATAAATCCATTAAAATAGTCTCCGAAAGCGCAGGTTTTTATCAGGCAGTCTTTTTAGCTGCCTTCTTTTTCACCGGTGCTTTTTTAGCAGGGGGTTTAGTCGGCACCTTTTTCTTTACTGTCGGTTTTTTTGCCTCTGCTTTCTTCTTTTTTACTACCGGCGTCTTTGTCACAGCTATTTTCTTTTTTTCTTCTGGCTTTTTCTCTTTTGGGGGGGCCTTCTTTTTTACAGCCGTTTTAACTGGAACTTTTCCCTTGACGGCCTTTTTTGGTGCGAGTTTCTTTTTGGAGACTGCCTTTTTCTTGACTTTAGGCTCTTCTATCTTGACTTTTGGTTTTGCTATGAAAACTTTTTTAGCCTTGGGCAACACTGGCGCTTTGAACTCCAGATATGACCCAATCGCAAAACCAGGAAGGCCCTTTTTGAACCTTGCAAGAAGTGAGCTTTTACCGTGGGTGCGTAGTATCTTTCCCCTGATGGCCCTCCCTGAGCCTGTTTTCCAGAATACCTTTTGACCTATTAGTGATGGAGGGTTTTGGTCATCCACTTCAAGTATGCAGTAATTGTTAAACGAGTCTCTCCTACTCCCTTTAAATCCAATAATCTTAGCTTCCATATCCTTTACTCCGATGCCTCATTAGCTTTTCTTAGAACACTAATAAACTTTTCGCATGTATGCAGGGCACTAGTCCTCTGCAAGAATGACCCTGGCAGGAGCCCCATCGCAGTTGATACGGAGAGGAAGCCCCATGAAGGTATATTCTCCCTCTGGAACGCCTGAAAGGTTGAGGCCCTCAAAAAGGGTCAGGTTTTTGATAAGCGTCTCATGAACCTCGCTGTCGGTTCCCGGCCTTTTTACGCTTAAATAATCAAAGCCAAGTGTCTTTACGCCTGACTTTACCAGATGCTCTGCTGCATCCAACTTGACATGGACATAGCCCTTCCTAAATTTGTTGTACCCTTCCGCTGAATTTTTAGTCTTAAGAAGTATTATGTCCCCTTTCTTTATGCTATGGCCCTCCAAGTCCTCCCGGTGAATCTCGGCCCTAATTTCAGTGAGGTCTAAAACCTTGCACTTTCCATAGAAGCTATCAAGTGGCAGGTCATCTACTCCACCTGCGCCGTTTTGTATGTGAAGCATGGAATCTACATGCGTTCCAGTGTGAGTTCCAAGGGTAATCAAAGATTCGTTTGCCTTGTCTTTTGGAATCGACGAGTACCGTTTTATCGAAGGCTGCGGGTTGCCGGGATATACAATCATCCCCCCCGTTACCTGCAAGGAGACATCATAAAACTTCATATTTGAAAAAGACATTAGTTGACATTAAAATAGATAATGATAAAGGTATGATGAACCTTTTAAGAGAGGCTTAATGTTATGGACGAGGAAGTTCCCGTGCCTACAGAGCTTATTTCCCAGATACATGTTCTGGACCAGTGCAATCTGAAATGTACCCACTGCTACGTTGGCGATAACAGATTTAAGCCCAGGAAGATGCCTGACCTCAAAACCCTAAAAAAGAGGATAAAAACCATATCTGATTTTTCCAAAAAAATGGGATTTAAAGACCACACGATGAATATCTCCGGAGGTGAGCCGACACTAAGGGGTGACCTTCTGGACATTATTAGATATATAACGGAAAATGATGCAGTGCCGATGCTCCTTACCAATGGCATGCTCCTCGATTTAGATTTTGCTAAAAAAATAAGGGATGCTGGATGTTGCCATGTACAGATAAGCATTGAAGGCCTTGAGAAGTACAACAATTCTATCAGGGGGGCCGACACCTTCAAAAAGGCCCTAAAAGCCGTAGAGAATGCAAATGCAGCAGACTTAAAAGTCGTAATAGGAACAACCCTTTCAGAGGGAAACATTGGAAACATGAGGGATTTTTTCAAAAAGCTTGACGGAAAAGTTGACAAGTTTCATGTCAGAGAAGTTACCGGCATAGGTGATGGAAAGAATCTGAAGCTAATGACACCGAAAGAAAGGAAGGATTTTTATGAATATGCCCATAGTTGGAATGGAAAAACCAGGCTGTTTATTGAAGACCCCCCTTATTGTTCGGTTTCTGACGACCTTGTGGATAAAAGGGCTGGTTGCGGTGCCTTCATCTGTCTTCTCTGCGTGGATGTAGACGGGTCAGTATACCCGTGCAGAAAAGCACCTGTCAGGATGGGCCATGTCGATGATTTAGACTCTGCCTGGAACTCCCCTGTTGCCTTAAAACTCAGAAACAGGGATTTTGAAGGGAAGTGCGGCAGCTGTGAAATTAAATGGTCCTGCGGCGGATGCAGGGGTTATGCTGCAAGCAGGGGAAATCTTTTAGGTTCGGACTATAGATGTCTTCGTAGAGGGTAAAAAATGGAGCTATTTCTTTACTGGTACATGTTTCCTGTTGCAATAGTTATATCGACTATTGCGATGATGGGCGGGATTGGTGGAGCAGTGCTTTTTTCACCCTTTTTTATTCTAGCATTTCCACTGATCGGGGCGATGCCGCTTAAGCCGGAAGAGGCTATTGGGATTGCGCTTGTAACGGAGGTGTTTGGATTTTCTTCTGGCCTTTTTAGCTACTGGAGACAAAAACTCATCGACTATAAAACAGGGTTTATTCTGCTTTCGATTTCAATACCCTTCGGTATAATCGGTGCTACATTGTCCCATAATATATCTGATAAAATGTTGAAAGAAGCATTCGGGATAATCATTATTCTCCTCGCACTTCTCATGTATCATCGGCCAGAACAGGAAAAATTGGAGGATATTTCAGTTAAAGCCCTTTCCGGAAAATACGAAAAACGTGGAGAGAGGACATGCATCAAAGCAGCGGACGGAAAGGACTATTGCTATAATGTGTGCAACAGAAAATGGGGAATGCTTTTTACAAGCATCGGAGCTCTACTAGCCGGGATGCTTTCCTTCGGGTTAGGTGAAATTGAAGTCACCCAGCTGGTAAAGCGCTGCAAAATGCCCATAAGAATTGCTGCGGGTACATCCGTTTTTATAATCACCTTCACCGTGATCGCTGCATCTATCGTCCACGTAATAAATCTATCCAGTGAAGGCGGATTTCTTACAATCCCCTGGAATATCGTTTTGATGACCGCCCCGGGAGTTTTGATTGGCGGCCAGATAGGCAGCCGAATTTCAGGGCATATATCACAGGAAAAAATGGAAGATTTTTTAGGAGTTCTATTTGCATTAATTGGCATAATTATGCTGCTTAGTCTTATTCCTTTATGATTTCAAATTCTCGAAAATCTCGGATAGAGTTGGGCGGGTATGTGTTACGTTCTTAAAAATAATATAGGAACTATGGCAGTCCGTCAAAGCGGCAACCTCCTGAACCAGATTTGATGTTTCGGTTCTTATAGCATGACATCCAAGGATATTTTCTTTTCATGAATTAACTTGACAAAATCCCTTTTCTTGTTTGTCATTACTCCCATTGACGTGTCGCTGTAATATGCCTTTTTGGTCTTAAATTTCGGGCCCTTCTTTCATCTGAAGACCTCCCGAGTGCTATTTAGATTGAAACATATAAAAAAATGTTGTATACTTCATCTCCTATTTTATTTCTCTTAAATTACGTTAAGTACAATCCGGTATCAGGATGAAAAGCGTACCAGGCAAACCAGAACCCTCTTTCTTTTATGATTTCTTCTCCCGTGTCTAGATTGGTTATTTTCACTATGCCGGAATCGTCCCTCTCAACTTTTATTCTAACTCCACCAACCGTATCGTCTATTGTTCCTAGTTCTTTTAAGTCGGTCTCTTTATATGCCGTGTAAACGCCGTTTATCTCAATACCAAATATGACCGTCTTTGGATGTACCCTATC
Organism: Hydrothermarchaeaceae archaeon (SeqCode); assembly: GCA_036446855.1. Lineage (GTDB taxonomy): Archaea > Hydrothermarchaeota > Hydrothermarchaeia > Hydrothermarchaeales > Hydrothermarchaeaceae > JAHJSX01. Next base: position 8,915 of record JAZFTU010000143.1, read on the forward strand.
GTCCTCTGCTTCAACCGGGAAGAGAATAAAGCTGTCTTCATAATAACTGCCATACGGGTCTTTTCCATATGGCCGGCTGTATCCAGTCTGCTGGCTTAATACCTCTGAATCCGGGTGGGCCACTTTCCAGTCCCTCCAAACTACTGTGTCAATTGAGATAGGCTTGAGACGGGTGCCCGTTAGTTCGCCAACTATAGCAAGTCCATCAATCTGTGTCCAGTACGAATTTGTTTTTCTATCATACATCACAAGATTGGAATTGTACAATTTTCCAGAAGTTCCAAACTCTGCCCATTCCCCGTTTAGCTTTCTCTCAAATGCTATGCCTGAACCGCAAAGTGGACAATAGGTAATCAAAATCGGGTCATCTGCAATTTTGTCATTTATAATCTCGTGCCAAACCAATATCTGGAGCGGGTATACCCTCTTTATCCCTTTATAAATTATCGCCAGCACCAGTTCATTGTCTTTTACGTATCTGTCAGCTTCCTGAACCGAAACAAATTTAGGATTATCGATTGATGGTATCCCGTCTTTTGGCGGTCCCCCTGAAATAATTTTTTCTGGGTTGACTATGTATTTTACCC
>JAZFTU010000144.1:0-4303 GCA_036446855.1 Hydrothermarchaeaceae archaeon (SeqCode)
TTTTTCCTTGAGGCCTAAACTTTCGAGGAAAATTCGATTTGTCCCAACTATCTTAAAGTCGCTCACGTCGATTATGGAGACGGCATCGTTCATGCTGTTTAGAACGGTCTCGCTAAATTCTTTTGAACTTACCAGCTCATCCTTTGCCCGCTTGCGCTCGGTGATGTCCCTTATTATCGCTGTGAATATGTGGGAGCTATTATCTCTTGCTACAGAAATGGAAATCTCTATTGGAACGGTAGTGCCATCCTTGCGCAGGCCCTCCACCTCAACTGACCTGCCAATGAGCCGAGGGACACCGGTCTTAAGGAATCTTTGAAGGCCCTCTTCATGTCTCTTCAAATAATCCTGTGGGATTAAAATGTCAACCTGCCTTCCCAATACCTCGTCGCTTAAATGGCCAAAAATCCTGGATGCGGCATCGTTCCACTGGACTATTTCCCCTGTATCATCCATGGAAATTATGGCGTCAGTGGATGTCTCGACAAGCCCCTGGTATCTCTGAAGTGACTCATTGAGCTCCTGCTGAAGCTCCTGTTTATCCAGCACTTCATCAACCCTGTGGATTACCTCGTCAATTACAAGCGGCTTTACAAAATAACCGCTCGCACCGTCTCCCAGCGCATCAATTGCGTTTTGCATGGTCGCGTTGCCCGTGATGACGATGCACGCCATACCTGGGTCTCCCTTTTTTAATTTTCTCAAAAGGTCAATCCCATTCATGTCAGGGAGCTTTATATCGATTAATGCAATATCGTAATCTGTCTTCTTCGCTTTTTTCAGGGCACTTTCCCCGGAGTCCACCATGTCGACGCCATAGCCCTTTCCCTGGAATATGTCAGCTATGGTCTCCCGCGTCTGTGGATCGTCATCTATTACCAAAATTCTAGCTTCATATTTCAAAATCTTCCGCTCTATAGGCGCTCCCTTTTCCCCGGGACCTCTCCTTAGTTTAAGGGCCATTTTATCAGGCACTTGATCACATCCCCCTAACTGATGTTTTTGAACTTGGAGATAGCCAATGCTACTATCTAAAAGTACTTTACTCTTCCGGACAAATATTGTACCCTTCTCCTATATAATTTTTTTTATACAGAAAAATATAAATATCCTGGTTTAATAATTAAGCATAAATGTCCATGAGGAGGTAAATTTTATGGTTCTAAAAAAAATATTTGAAGGCCAGGAAGACAATTTCTATGTCGTATTTCGGGTAATAGTGGGGCTCATGTTTTTCCAGCACGGAGCCCAAAAAATGCTGGGGTGGTTTACCAGTAGAGACCCCGTAGCTGCACTGACCCTCTTCTGGGTCGCCGGAATAATCGAGCTTTTCGGCGGGCTTGCCATTGCAGCAGGGCTTTTTACGAGGCTGGTTGCCCTTATCGCTGCTACTGAAATGGTGGTGGCCTACTTTAAGGCACACATTCCTAATGGACTTGTCCCTATCATGAATAAGGGGGAGCCTGCGGTGTTATTTTTTGCCGCCTTTTTAATATTGCTCGTACACGGCGCCAGGAAATTGAGCCTTGAGAGGGCACTAATTAAAAAGGAAATTTTTTGAGTTTTTTTCCTCTGGAGACCTTCTAGTAGAAAGTTCTGGGAAAAATATAAGTAGTATGCTTGAGAGATTTATAATTATGAAAAGGATTTACGTAATTAGCGCCGTAATTGCAGCTCTCGTAATAATTGGAGTTGTGTATGCTGATTCGTCTCAATGCACCGCATCATGCACTGGCCTTGGCAAGGCCGCATGCATGAAGTACGGGGCTGGCGGCTCTTAGGCCAATGGTCTAAAGCCCAAACTCTATATAATACCGGCGCCCACTGATTACCCATGGGAAAAGGCAGTAAAGCCATTTTAGCCGGAATCTTTCTTTTGGCCATTGCCTTCAGGCTGGTGACATTGAAATCGGGGTACCTTTTGGGAAACGACCCCTGGGCCCATTATGTATCTTCCAGGCAGGTGCTTTCAGAGGGGAGTTATCTTCTTCATTCCCTATTGAGCTATTCTATTTACCCCCACGAGGCCTATGTTAAGGTGCCCGCTGGCCTCGATTATTTTCCCTTTTACCTGTACAGTGCCGTAAGTTTTACCGGCATATCATTTTATGAAACTTTCAGGATTATTCCCTCTATTTTTGGGTCATTTTCTATACTTCCCCTGTACCTTCTTGTGAGGGAATTTTACAGCGAAAAGACGGCCCTTTTTTCTGCCTTCCTCTTGGCCATCACCCCTGCCGGAATTGAGCGAGGCTTTTCTGGATTTTACCGGGGCGATGTATTCATGGTTTTTTTGATGCTGTTTGCATTTTATTTCTTTACGGTCTCTGTAAAGAGAAATCTTTTTTATGCACCAATTTCTGGTATTTTTCTTTTTCTATGTGCATTTTTCTGGGACGGGTGGCCCTTTGCCTTTGCGACACTTTTTTTGGCATTTGCCCTGGGAATGATTTTCGAGTGGGCAAATAGTAGCAGGTCGAACTCCCACCGGCTCATCATCTCGCATACGGTTGCTTGCGGAGTTGGCCTTTTTTTGATATACGTATTTAAGCATAATTTCTATGCGTTTTCATTCAGGGGCATGGTGTGGGAGGGCTTTAGAAGTGAGATTGAGCTTGTGTTTACCCTATTTATCTTTGCCTCTTCTTTTGCTGCTCTGCATTTCATGCCGCAGGTGAGGACTCCAGGTTCTAGAATGAGAATGATTGCATTTGCTTCGATTCCCCTACTTCTTCTTGTAATAGTCGCCCTATATGGCCAGGGATACATCTCAAAGCTGGGCGAATTTATTGGAAACTTTGGCAAGTGGAGCTCCTCTTTTATCCCACGTACAATCGAAGCGCAAAACATTGTAGAATTGCAAAAACCTTCATTGGAATTTTTCCTGGGGAGGTTCGCAAGCCTCATTTTGCTTGCACCTCTGGGGATTTTGCTCCTCAAAAAAACGCAAAAAAACGCGCTTCCCATGGCACTTGCCATCTCTTCAATATACGTCCTCAGTGCTGCAACCCGTTTCTCCTTTCTCGCATCCCCTGGAATTAGTATCCTTGCGGCAGTTTCTATAACATATATTTTAAGCCAAAATTGGCGGGCCGTCATGGCAGCATGCATTACCCTCCTCATGCTACTAAATTCAAACGTATCCATCGATTTTGCAGAAAACTACGAGCCCATCGTATATGATGAACTTTTCGAGGCCCTTGAGTGGCTTAAGGATGAAACTCAAGAAGAGTCAATAGTGCTCACCTGGTGGAGCTACTCTGGTCCCGTTCAGGCAATCGCAGATAGAAAAACCCTATTTGGCACCTATCCGTCTATCGACCTTATGGGGGACGTAGGGAGAATGTTTATTACGAGTGATGAAAATACGTCGCTGGACATAGCAAAGACCCTCAAGGTGGATTACATCCTCGTTGACAAGCACGTATACGACCTCACTCCCAATTACATGCTCTACACTGACGAGCCGCATGAGCCTTTCAATTCAACGCTGTTTAACCTGTATCGCGGGGAGCCCCTGGATAATTTTGACCTCGTTTTCAAAAATGACCGGGTAAAGATATATAAACCGCTTTATAATTTCACAAGAATCCAGGACGTTAAGACAAAACGGCGGTTTTTCTTAAACAATGAAAAGGTCGACATCAGAGTAGAGATTAAGTCCAATTGGGCAGAAACTGCAAGACTTAAGGTGCAGGTCCATGGCCCGGAAGGCGCAGAACTATTTTCAAAGGAATCCGGCGTTTTGGGCACATCCAAAATAAATACTGCATTTCTCATTCCCAGTAATCCAAAAAGGGGCACTTACCTGATAGCATCAACATTATTTGATTCCAATAATGACCGGGTACCACCCACTGTGTACAGGACTTTTGTGGTAACCGATTACAAGTTCGGAAGTTCCGACGTAATAATTGAGGCCGATACAAGATACGAACCGGAATCGGGAAAATTGAAAATAGGGGGCACGGCCAAAAGAAAAGGCGCCCCCCTTGCAAATGAAGAGTTGTTCGTCTGGCAAACGGATGAGCCCATAAATGTTAAAACCAATGAAAACGGCGAGTTTGAAGTTATAATAAAGGACTTCAAATGGAATAAGGCATTTTACATATATACTCAGGATAAAAGCGGTTTTGTGATAGTATTTGCCAGCATCCATGCAGAACTTACAGCCGACATTAAGGCGAACAAGTATAATGTAAAAAGGGGGGAAAACGTGGAGATAACGTACTCTGTGAAAAATAACGCAGACTTCCCCTTCGAGGGATATTTGAGTATTGACGATGTTAAATTGGACAACAAT
>JAZFTU010000145.1:0-6200 GCA_036446855.1 Hydrothermarchaeaceae archaeon (SeqCode)
GGGGGTTTAAGAACGTATGAATAAAATTGGAAACTCTAAAGTAGATGGGCGGGAGCATGACAGCAAAGGCCAGTCCCATATCAACGTCTCTGATTACAGCATCGAGTCTATTCTAAGCGGGGACAGGGCCATTCTCGACGATCTGCAGATGAAGGTAAAAGAGGAGCTTAGCTACAGGCGGGGTGAGATGGACTCACTTATCCGAAGGCTCGAAAACAGAGGGGGAACCGGAAAAGAGATGTTATTACTAATTGAGGATTAAGATGATAAGGGGACTTAGATAAAAATGACCAAGGTTATGGTTGTAGACGACGACCCCGACGTTTTGCTTGTTCTCGAAAGGGTTTTAGGTAGAAGAGGATACACCGTTGTCGGGGCATGCGGTGGAAAAGAATGTCTAAAAATGGTCAAAGAAGACCGGCCAGATATCATTTTTCTCGACGTCATGATGCCCGGCATGGACGGCTGGGAGGTTTGCAGGGAGATAAAGGATAACCCCTCCACGAGTTCTATTCCAGTCTCCATGCTTACTGTTATGAAAGATGAGGAAGACATAAAAAAGAGCTTAAGCGCCGGTGCAGACCAGCACATGGGAAAGCCCATCAATTTTAAAGAGGTATTAAATTCTGTCCAGGACCTCCTTGGACTTGAGAGGCCCACTGCTGGATGAAGGGGTGGGGATAGTTACGCAGGCGCATGGGCATCGAGTCAATGCGGGAGGATACAAATGGCTGTCGATGTCGAAAGCACCATCGAACTGGACGACGCAAGGTGGATATATAAAAAGATACTCCTTGTAGACGATTTTTATGGGAGGGGGAATCATCTGCTGCTCTATTTAGATTGTGATGAAAAATACCACACCTTCACAATCTTCATGGAAGCAGGCATAAGGAACAATGATTATTGCTGCTATATCTATCCAACGGAATCTGAGAGGTTGAGATTCGATAATTTTTTTAAAAGGCATTCAGGGCGAATCCGCCTGATTCCGATGGCGGCCGAGATTGGGGAAATCACGGCAGGTGACATCGAAAGGGTGTCTGATGTAATAAAAAAGGTGCATGATTCAGCAGAGGGCTACGGTGCACTGAGACTGCAAATCGACTATGGAGATATCCCAGGTAACAGCAATATAAAGGCAATCCTGAATCTGGAGAAATCGTTGTGCCAGAGAAGCGGGCTGGAAATATCAACTATGAGCGCTTTTAACATGCGCCATCTGGATGAGGATGTAGTAAAAGAGCTGATAAAAAACCATGAGAGGGTAACCCTCCCTGCCGTAGATGAGGCCCCGGTCACCTTTTTCCCGCTGGGAAAAGAAATAAACCTCGCACCCTCGATTCATGTCCAAAGCCGGGAAGATAAAGAAAGCTGCATGGAAAATTCAATGGACATCTTAATTCTCTCCCTACTCCAGCAGTGTCCAATGCACGGCCCAAGAATCACAAAGGCAATCGAGCAGAATTTCCAGTCCCGCGCAGATGAAAGCTGTATCTTTTCCACTCTAAGTTCCCTCGAAAACCAGGGATACATAAAGGGCGTTATCAGGCGAGGAGACAATACAAAAATATACGAATTAACCCGTGCCGGAAACAGGTTCATTGAAAGAAGAATAAGGGAGTGCGCCAAAGTCCAGGGGAGCCTTCGGGCCTTTGTCTCGAAGTGAGGGTAAGCCCCACACAAATTGAGTATGTCAAATGCCCAAAAAGGCAAGGAGTCCCTTAAGCTCTCCCAAATTATGCAGCACGTGTTCGCCATCTTTTTTTGCGCTTCTATCCAAAAAGTAGGAGGTTGCACCTGCATTTCTCGGGACCGTATAGTCAAACTCGAAGTGGTCGCCCACGTGAACCACCTCCGAGGGGCCAATCCGGAGGATGTCAAAAACGCCCAAATAGAAATCTGGGTTGTTCTTCACCATCTTAAAGTCTGTTGTCGCGGAAAACGTGTGCGTAAAATAAGGGCAGAGTTCCCTTAAGGATTCCTCCAAAAATTCCCGGGGGGCGTTGGAAACTGCAATGAGCATATATTCTTTGGATAGCTCGTCAAGAACTCCGGGCACCTCAGAAAATATGTCCACCTCCCCGGAATATTCACTGATAAGATCCTCTGGACTTTCTGGGATTCCAAAAATGTCAAACCAGTACTCAGGAAGGTACCACCTTAAATCACATTCGCCGACTTCATTATACCTCTCCCACACATATTCTTTTGCCTCTGTGATGCCAATTCCCTCCTTTTTGGCATATAGGGCCGGCACCCCCTCCCTCCAGAAATTCCCTGCGAATCTGTCGTCGACCAAAGTTCCGTCCACATCAAAAGAAAGTACTTTAATCATGAAAATACTTATTTAATCCATAAAATAAAAAAGGGTGGGTAAAATGAAGGTCGTAAGCAAATATCTATCAGTTGCAGTAAAGGCGGACGTCGACATAAAGGACATCACGGGCCCCGTCCAGGACGCAGTAAGAGAGTCTGAGATAAAGGATGGGACTGTCACAATCTTTGTCCCAGGATCTACCGGCGTTATAACGACGATGGAGTACGAGCCGGGGCTCATAAAGGACATCCCCCTCGCCCTGGAAAGGCTTGCGCCAAGCGGCATAGACTATGCCCACCATCAGACATGGCACGACGACAACGGAAAGAGCCACGTTCGGGCAACTATAATGGGGCCGAGCCTCGTTGTCCCGATAATCGATGGAAAAGTCATCCATGGAACATGGCAGCAGATAGTATTCATGAATCTTGACACGTCCTCGCGGCAAAGGGAAGTTGTTCTGCAGATCATGGGTGAATGACAAAAATGAAGGTCTGCTTTCTTTCACAGTCATTCTATCCATACGTTGGTGGAGTCTCAGATTATTTAAGGGACCTTGGTAGGGAGCTTACAAAAGTGGGCGTGGAGGTTCACCTGGTTACCTTCAAGACTAAAGACACCCCGACATACGAGGATTTCGAGGGCATAAAGGTCCACAGATTTCTTAAGGACAGAAGCGTTGAGCTTTTAAAAGGGTACGGGAGATTTAAGGAAAACATTCTCAAAGCGACACACATGCAAAATGTGAGAGCTGACGTTCTTGAAAGGAAAGAGGGCTACGGATTTAACAGGTACATGGCAGTTAACAAAAGGGCCAGAAAAAAACTTTTGAGCCTGCACAGGAAGGAAAAATTTGACATTATCCATATACAGGACTTCCAGTTTCTTCCTGCAGGAAGCCTCCTCAAGGGGAGTGTCGATGTGCCCGTTGTTTTTACATGGCATGTGCCTTTCATCCCAGAGATTCCCGATGAATGGAAAGAATTTTTTGTGGGTTATCTTAAGGAATATGAGCGGTGCATTTTTTCTACGGACGAGTACTTTCAAACGGCGATAAAAGCCGGCCTTTCAAAGAGGAAGTGCATAAGGATATACCCCTTTGTAGACCTTTCAAGATACACGCCCGAGGGGGGGGAAGAAAGCTTCAGGAAGAAATACGGACTCAAGGGAGATAGGATTATCCTCTGCGTCTCAAGGCTTGACCCGAGGAAGGGGCAGGACACATTGATAAATGCACTCCCCCTGGTTGTAGAGGAATTTTCTGATGCAAAGGTCGTGTTTGTTGGAAACGGCTCGATGACAAAGGAGATGATTGGGGGCCGCTCTTCGGTCCATGCTAGGCTAAAATCGCTTGCACAGAGGAGGGGCGTTGCAGGAAACGTCGTCTTTACAGGATATATTTCAGAAGAAGAGCTTAAGGGGGCGTTTGAGGCCTCTGAAATAGTCGTCCAGCCGTCCAATATGGAGGCATTCGGGCTTACTGTGACGCAGGCTATGTCATTTGGAAGGCCCGTAATCGGAACAAATGTGGGCGGCATAAAAGTCCAGATACAAAACGAAGAGACAGGGCTTTTGTTTGCCCCAAAAGATTATAATTTTCTGTCGGTACTGCTCCTCGTCCTCCTGAAAAATCGGAAGGTGGCAAAAAAAATGGGAGAGAAAGGAAAAAAGAGAATTAAAAGGATATCCGACGTGAAGGTGGGCCTTAAAGCGCACCTGAAGCTATACGACGGGCTTACACCTGAATAGTTGTTTCACCGGGATGCTCAATAGAGTGCATAATCAGGAGGTAGTCCCTAAGGTGCCGGGTAAGCAAAAACCTCTCTTTTACATATTCTCTCCCGTTTTTGCCAAGCCTTTTGGCCTCCTCGGGATTTCTCAGAAGGTAGGTAATCTTGTTTGCCGCGCCCTCGGTCGAATGAACAAGATGCCCGGTAACGCCATCTATAATCTGGGTTGGGATTCCCCCGATGGCACCGCCAATCACCGGTACGCCCTTCCAGAGGGCCTCAGATATCGTAAGCCCAAAGCCTTCCTTTAAGGACTTTTGGAGGACTACAGATGATACCGTCTGAAATACGTTTATTTCAAGGTCGCTAAATGGGGGGAGGATGATTAAGTGGACGTCGTCTAATCCCTCGGCCTTCTCTTGAGTTTGTTTAAATACCCTATCGCTCTCCGGGTCGTCTGTTGCCCCCCCTCCCGCAAGTATAAGCTGGCAATCCATGCTCTTTTTTACGATTTTGAAGGCCTCTACGACCCCAAGAGGGTCTTTGAACATGTCAAACCTGCCCACCTGTGTTATGATGGGTTTTTCTCTAGAAATTTCGTATCTTTCGAGGACTTTGTCTATCTCACTCTCTTTTAATTTACGGTTTTTTTCGCCCAGGGGGTCTATGGAAGGGGAGACCAGGAATTGAGGAATTTTAAGGTCCTGCCGGGCAAAGCTTGCAACCGAAAATATCGAGGCATTGTAGTTCTCCACGAAAGTTTTTAGGAAGTTCCACACCTTCGTCTGGCTCAAAAGTGCCTTTTTAATGTGTCTTCTGATGCCTATAAGCTCAAAAGCTGGCCGGTATCTTAAAGAGGTTGAGACATCGATATGGCATCTCCAAACCCAGTTCGTATCAACACTTCTGTCAATCATGGCCGCAGGTTGTGGGTCGTGTATTACGGTCACGTCTTTGTCGAATGATATGTTCTCTTTATTCTTCTGGTTGTATCTCAAGTAGGTGTCGAGCATCTCTTTAGTGATGTTTTCCGGGGCCCCCTGCAGGGCGTTGTGGAATTTTTTTGTTACATTGAAAAACTTATCGTCCCCCTGTATGACATCCCACCTGGTGTCCAGCCCTAAATCATTTGAAAGCGGAACCAGCCTGTTTAAAATCTCTGCAACCCCGCCGCCGACAGACGTTGAATTGACATGGAGAATTGACCTGCTAGAGAGTCCATCGGCGAGCCTTTCAAGCTGGTCGATTGTGTCTTCTCCGACAACCGCTGCATAGTCCCTAAGTTTCTTCATTGTGCCTCTTTTATGATTTTTCTGATTTCTTTTCTTATACCTTCAAGCGTATAGCCATAGAGACAAACTGAGGAGATTTTGTCTGCTATTTCAGAATGGCCTATCCGATTGAACCATCTGGAAAAGTCATCTACATATTTTTCCTTCTTTTTGCTGTACTTTAGCCTTGACGAAAAAAAGTGATAGAAAAGTGTGCTCCCATCTATTTTATCCAGGCACCCCAAAAATTCATCAATATTTTTTGCCCTGTACTTTGTCGGCATGACGACCACGTTTGATTTTACAAAATGAAACGCCCTATCATCCGGCACGCTGACCTTGCCGCTGGACTTTTGTTTCATCCTTTCTTCTAAGATTTCTACAAGTTTTTGCCTCACGGAATTTATGTCCCCGTATTCAGATAGGCCCACATATGCAAACCTCTCTGCAAGCACATCTTCGTGTAGCTCCTTTCCCAGCCAGTGTGCAAAGTCGTTGTAATACTCAGGTATGACAAAATGGTGCTGGAGAAGTGTGTGATACATATGCTGGAAGACGGACTGCTCGTCAATCGTTTTAATGTATTTTAAAAATTCCTTTAGGCTCCCTGCTTTTTTTCCAACAAGTTCTACAAGATAAAAACCCCGGTGGAACACAAACTCGCTATGCTCATCGGAAGTTTTACCTGCCATGTAACTAAGAGAAAAGACTAACGTATTTATAGGTTATTGGCGGGCCAGCGTCCGGCTTTGCCCCTAAAATAGTAAAATTCAATGAATAAAAGTGCAGAATCAGGAATTTAGGAGCAAGGCCAAATGGGGGAAAGATTAATTACGATAAAAGTACAATAATTTGCAGTTAGGAGGGAAGATGTCTAGA
>JAZFTU010000146.1:0-2528 GCA_036446855.1 Hydrothermarchaeaceae archaeon (SeqCode)
CAAGCCCTAGGGCCGTATGCAGGTTCATCGACGGGTCAGAGTCCACGGCAATAACCTCGCTCTTTTCCGAAAAGTAGAGGGCAAGGCCCCCTGCAAGTGTGGTTTTGCCTGCCCCGCCTTTCCCAGCAACCGCAATTTTGAGTGACATGTTTATTTTTTAAATTTTAACGATAGATTTATTTTAAAACTGCGTTAAAATCAAGACCGGGATTAAGATGAGGGCAAGATAATAATCAATGCTACGATTAATTTCTATTGAAGAGAGATATCCGGGAATCAGAGGAAAAAGTATTATACGTATTAAAAGTAATACTGATGTTACATGTTAAAGATTAAGTACAGTAAACATGCAAGACACAGGATGGTCGAGAGAGGAATCTCTAACAGAGAAGTCAAAAAGGCGATCGATAGAGGAACGAAGCGTCTGCAAGACGATAAAATTATTTCTGCGTATTCGTATTTCGAGGTCGTTTATAAAAAAATGGGGGAGACCGTATTTGTCATTACTGTCAAGTCCAGGTGGTGATTGAAATGAAATGTCCAATATGTGAAAAGGGCGAGTTGAAGCGGAAGTTAATAGACGAAAAGATGTTCGGCATTCCACTGGGAAGATTTCCAGCGGATGTCTGCAACAGCTGTGGTGAGTCCTTTGTAAGTGAAGAAACAATGGAGAAAATCGAGACAAAGGCGAAAGAGCTTGGTATTTGGGGACTTGCCGAGAAACTAAAAGTATCCAAATCCGGGAACTCTCTCGTCGTGAGAATTCCTGCGAAACTGGCGAAATTTTTGGAATTAAATACTGGTAAGGAAATCCTCTTATACCCGGAGGGAAAGAAAAAGCTGGTATTCGAAATTGCATAGGAAACTCATCAAATACGTGATAATCGTTGAGAAGGCAGGGAAAAACTATTCTGCACACACCCCTGATTTGCCCGGATGCATAGCCACTGGAAAGACGGTTGAAGATGCCACTAACCGGATGAAGGAGGCCATAAAGTTTCATCTTGAAGGCATGAAAAAGGAGGGGCTTAGCATCCCAAAGCCTGCAACCGTGGCCAAAGCAGTTTAGGGGGCTTATGACTGCATTGGGACCTAAGCGATAGATTTATTTTAAAACCAATCTGAAATAAGCCCAATGAAACTTAAGGGCAAGAAAATTGCGCTCTGCGTTACCGGCAGCGTTGCAGCCATACAGTCTCCACTGCTCGCAAGAGAGCTTATGCGGCACGGCGCTCTGGTTACGGCCTACATGAGCAGGGGCGCAATGGACATCATCCACAAAAATACCCTGGAGTTTGCGACAGGGAGGGAGGTAGTTACAGAAATCACAGGGAAGCTTGAGCACCTCTACGAGTTTGACCTCGTAATAATAGCCCCGGCCACGGCAAATACCATTGGCAAAATCTCTGGCGGGATTTCAGACACTCCCGCATCCGCCCTCGTTTCTGCCTCAACGTGCAGGGCCCTTATTGCCCCCGCGATGGATTTACGCATGTATGAGAACTGCATCTTTAGGAAAAATGTAAAAAAATTAAAGGGCCTCGGATTCTTTTTAATAGAGCCGAAATTTGAGGAGGGCAAGGCAAAACTTGCTGATATCCCTGACATAGTCGATGCTGCGATTTTTGAGCTGTCAGAAAAAGACTACGCAGGAAAAAATATCGTGGTTACGGCAGGGCCAACTTTAGAATATATCGACCCCATAAGGATAATCACAAACAAAAGCTCTGGAAAGATGGGCATAGCAATCGCCAGAGAGGCATATTTTCGGGGGGCAAAGGTAAAGCTCATCTATGGCGCCGGGACAGCCAGGGTGCCCAGGTATCTTGACGCCGAAAATGTCGAGACATCCAAGGATATGCTAAAGGCCGTCAAGACCGCGATATCTGACTGCGACGTGTACATCTCTGCCGCAGCCGTTTCTGATTTCACCCTGGACCCCGAAGCAAAAAAGATAGAAACCGAAAGGGCCCCCCTCACCTTAAAACTCATACCGGCGCAGAAGATTTTGGAAAATATCAAAAAAACAAAGGCAGTGAAAGTGGGTTTTAAGGCCCTCTACGACGTTTCAAAAAAGGAGCTTTGCGATGCCGGAGTAAACTCCATGAAAAAGTACGGCCTTGACATGGTCGTTGCAAACGATGTGAAATCCGGGTCACTGGGCTCAGACGAAAACGATGTCTATATCATAGGCAAAAAAGGGAAAGTTATCCACATGAAACACACAAAAGGCGAGATAGCCAAAGCCATTTTGGACCTGGTAAAAAAAGGGGAGTAATATGAAGGGGAGTGCATTTGTCCCAGGCCATATAACTGGGTTTTTTGAAATCTTCGACTCTGAGGACCCGGGTAAAGCCGGGTCAAAGGGCGCAGGCGTTGTACTCGATAAGGGTGTCTATACCACAGTCAAGCTCAGGGAAGGAGATGGCGTTTCTGTAAAGCTAAACGGGGAGATATGCGACTGCCCTGTAACAAAGGTTTCAGTAGAAGACGTTTTGGGGCCATCTCATGAAAATTTTTCTGTCAAA
>JAZFTU010000147.1:0-2001 GCA_036446855.1 Hydrothermarchaeaceae archaeon (SeqCode)
CACAGTTAGAGGAGCGCTTTTTTTATAGCATAGTTATGTAATAAAAAGCATGCAGATAAATGCGAAATCTCCATACGTCTACTGGTCAGCACTCATTTTGGCCTCATACGCCGTACTTTACAGGCTGCGCGCATTTGACAAAAACATATTTTCCAGCTGGGATAAGATATTCAGCACCGGGATTTCTGAGCTCTTTTTGATATTTTTATTCTGCCTTCTGCTATCTTACGTGGTATCACAGGCAAAATTTGAGCTGGACGAGAAGTGGGACTCCCAGGTCCTCTTCTTTGGCACATTTTTGCTTGGGGCCCTATTTTGGAGCATTCCAGAGCTTCACCCCGATGCAGCTAGGTACTTTGCTGAGGCAAAATACCTGGGGGAGTTTGGACCGGCATCTTTCATCAGGAACTGGGGAGGCGAACTTAATGTGATGAGCGATTTTCCTTTAGTGCCCTTTATGTATGGACTCATTTTCCGTTTTTTGGGTGAATCCAAAGAGTACATACAGATTCTACTGACGGCCATGCTCGCCTCGACATCCGTTCTCACATACCTCATTGGAAAGATGATGTGGAGCAGGGGCACCGGGCTTTACGCATCCCTTTTTTTGATAAGCTCGCCCTACCTTCTGTCGTATGTCTTTATGCTTCCCACAATCCCTCTCATGTTTTTTTTGACCGCATCGGTATTTGCAACATTGAATTCACTTGACGAAAACAGGGGGAAAATCTGGATTTTGGCATCTTCCATATTCATTATCCTCACGGTCTTAACCAAGGCATCGGGAATCCTGCTCCTGTCCGTGATACCTGCCCTATTCCTTTCAAGCTACCTCAAAACTAGGGACCGAAGGGTGCTCTACGCGAGCGCTTCAATTGCGATGCTTTCAGGCGCTTTCATCTCCCTGTTTGTCCTGTACAAATTCGACGTTCTCGCAGGCATGTTCCCGCTGATTACAGCCTTCAAGGCAAGGACGGCCCTCTCCTCCGAGACATCCCTTTCCCTCATATTTTTCCAGATTAGCCCGATTATCACGCTCCTTGCGCTGTCGTCATTTTTTAATAAAAAAGATTATAATTACGCGGCGCTCATGGTCTGGTTTTTGGTGCCATTCATATTCCTGTACAATACGCGAATCAGATTTGCTCTGCCCTTACTTCCTGCAGTTGCCATCATGGCCTCCCTGGGCCTTCACAAAATCCAGTCCGAGAAAAGCAGGAATTTTCTCGCAGGCGGAATAATCCTCTGCTCTCTTTCAGTCGCCGTATTTTCCTATCTCCCGTTCATGCAGGCGCACAGCGAAATTAACATAAAAAATGCCGCCGCGTTTACAGACTCCCTAAACACGGAGGGAGTCGAGGTCTACGCCATCCTTCCCGAGAACTTTCGCCATGACTACGAAGAGCTGGCCGTCCGCCACCGCCATACTATTGATATACTCATCCCAATTTTCGATTTGTATTCTGAAAAGAATATACTAACGCCTGGTTACGGAGTGGGGCAAATGCCTCCTGTGGTGGACTTTACGTGGCAGTACAATAGTCCCCCGCCCTACTACTCGCAAAGCGCTGGAAATCAAAATGCCATAGTACTAATCATTCCTGAAAATGTACAAAAAATTCCAGAAAATCTTCAAAAGAGACTTGATGACAGATACGAGCTTGCCAGGGTTTACAGCCCAAGAAAATTTTCAAACAGGGGGGGATACTTTGTCGAGGTCTACGTCCCCGTGACATTTATATAGTTACGGCAATACAATTATTATGAGGTGCATAAGTTCATGAGGAACAAATTTATAGTTGTCACTATTCTTTTATTTATCTCAATAGTCTTTAGTGGGTGCATCGATGGAAATGGAGTCACTGACACAACCACTTCAACAACCACAACAACACTGCAGAAGACTCCTCCACCAATGAGCAGTCCAGATGAACTTCCCGGTACGGGTGTTGTTACCGGGGCGTGGCTAAAAGACCATCTCGATGAAGTAACCGTATTGTA
>JAZFTU010000148.1:0-8969 GCA_036446855.1 Hydrothermarchaeaceae archaeon (SeqCode)
GGTGCAGGGCCGTCTCTTGAACGGCTAAAAGAAGTTCCAGAGGGGACAAGTATTGCCGCAGATGGCGCAACGTCCTTTTTTATAGATAATGGCCTGGTTCCCGACATAATAGTTACCGATCTCGACGGCAAAATAGAGGACCTGCTTTTGGCAAACCGGAAGGGCAGCATCGTCGTCATACACGCCCACGGAGACAACATTCCAGCTCTAAAATACGCCAGAGAATTTAATGCTCCCCTCGGCACCACGCAGGCGGAGCCCTTCGGGAGGCTCTACAATTTTGGCGGGTTCATGGACGGGGATAGGTCAGTGTTTCTCGCAAGGCACTTTGGAGCTAAAAAAATTTGTCTTTTCGGCATGGACACTGGAAGCGAAAATAGCAGGTATTCATTCTCAAAAAATCCAAAGGTGACCAGAAAAAAGCTGGTTTGGACCACAAGGCTTATTAGATATCTAAGAGAAAGGCATAATAATATTGTGAAAATGGGGTGATTTATCTTGAAGAAACTTCTGGGGTTATTCATAATTATAATCGCATTACCATTCGTTTTTGCCTGGACAGACGGAACCTACATAAAAAACGATTTAAACAAACTCTACCCTTTAACCAGTTTCCCCCTGTATAACCAGCCGGTCAGGGTGGACGCGAACGGGGATGGGGACATAGACGACGAAGGAGACTATGTGCTCTACAACGAGATGTACGTGCTTGACGGAGAGCGCAAGGCGGAATTAAGGCTCGTATATAGCATTGACCCCCCATCGGCAATTACCCCCGATGTTCAGGATTTTGTGGGAACTGTAGTCGAAATTGGGGGCAAAAGGTACCTGATAACTACGGCGAATGGGTGGAAAATTACCCTTGGAGAACCAATCGAAGTTAAGCCAAACAAACAGGAAAAATTCGATTCTTCGGCCGGAAAACCAGTAGTCGGCGACATAAAATTCCAGCTTGTCGACACGGCGGCAGATGCCAACAAAATAGGCATCCTCTATATCATGAAGGGGGAGGATGTGCTCGGCACAATAGACATGGATTATGAGCACTCTACCGGCCAATTCCCAAACAACACCGATATGACATCGAATATAAAGGACATCGCAGAGGACCTCAAAGGCTATCGAATTTTCCTTACCGATTCCAAACCCAGGCGAACAAAATTTGCACTGATTAAAAGTGACGAATTGTTCGACATACTGAGCGGCAGAAAGGACGTCCTGGGCTATTCCGAGGTGAAAATCAACGATAACGAATTTGGAACGGGGAGCAATAAAGGCACGGGGAAGATTAAATTTTTAAGCAAACTTTACACAATCGAAAAAGATGACGAGGCCAAGGTTGAAGACAGCACGCCCTACCGCATGCAGTTCAATGACAAAAACAAACTAAGAATTATCCGATACAGCTTTCCAATCACAAACGAGACGATAAAAGAGCAAAAGGCAAACGAAAGCGCAAAGATAAGCACTGCCTGGCGGGGAAAGAGCATAAAAAGTTTCTCCAACAAACTCCTGGTTTTGGACGACTACGGTCCAAAATCGGTTGAGGTGGATGCCAACGAGGATGGGGATGTGCGCGATGAAGAGGACTATACCCTCTACAACGAGCTCTATATATTGGGCGGAACTCCAAAGGCAGAGGTAAGGCTGGTCTACAACCTTGAACCTGCCAAACTCTCGGCTCTTTTAAGGGGACCATTTAGAAATTTATTGGGAAATACACTGGAAATCAAGGGCAAAAAATATCTTGTGACCGCGGCCGAAGGAAATAAAATCACGCTGGGAGAGGGCCCGATTGAAAAAACGCTGAAAAAACAGGAGTCGCAAGACTCAGGAACTGTTGTAAATTTCCTGGGAGATGTTGGCATGCTGCGCGTCGGGAATCCAAACAGGCCAAGTGCCCTGGGCACTCTTTACATATATAAAGGCGACGGCGCTTTAGGGTCGATTGAGCTGAGCATCGATAAAAGAGACATAACCCATGATGTCTCGGGGGTTACAGATGTACTTGAAGGCTATACGGTAATCCTTTCAAATACTTCGGTAAAAGACACAAAAATCGCAATAGTCAAAACTGGAAATCTCAAAACCATCATGGATGAATCTACAAACGTATTTGGCTACGATAGGGCCTATGTTAACAGCGGAGAATTTCCCGGGGGGAAGGACCGGCTGAAGCTTTTAAGCAAACTTTACACCATCGAAAAAGACGGCGAAGCGCAGCTTGAGGATAATCCAGTATACACGCTTCAGTATAATCTGTATGGGGAATTTAAAGTCAAGCGCGGGATATTTCCAAAGAAGGTAAACGAGACTGTTGATACGAGTCAAACTAACGAGAGTCTTTTTTTAACTCCCGTAGTCCTGGGCGCAGAAGAAATCCCGGAAGATTTGAGCAAGGTTGCAGGAGAACTTGAACCAGAGCAGGTAGAAGTGCTACTTCTGAAGTTACAGGAAAACCAGGACGAGATAAACAGGTACCTGGATAGCTCTGGCATCCCGGGCCCTTTAAAAGGGTTTACATCGGGGAGGTACACCATCCATGTGGGCAATGAGACCATCGGCATTGTAATGGATGGCGGGAGGCTCGAAGAAGTCATGGAGGGGGGGGTTGAAAACCCAACTAGTGAATTATGGGCAGACGAAGAGTTACTAGAGAAGATAGCAACATCCGATGACCCCCTCGGCACCATAATTGAGGCCCAACAGACGGGTGAATTAAAAAAAGAGGACTATGGGTTTATCCCGAAAATAAAAGGGTTTTTGATGTCCATTGCTCTAAAGATTCTTAGCTATTTTAAGTGAGCTTCAATGAAAATTTTGGTGATAGCTAATAAAGGACAATATAACCATCGCATTTACCGGACCTTAAAGTATCTGGGAATTGATGCACAGCTTCTCCAAAACAGCGCCTCAACGGGCGAAGTTGCTGACAAGAACCCCGGAGGAATCGTTATCGGAGGTGGGCCAGATATCAATGAAACCGGGAACTCTGAAGAGATCATAAGAGCATTTTATAAGGAGCTCCCCATACTTGGCATCTGCCTTGGGCAGCAGCTCATCGCAAGGCTATTTGGCGGAGAGGTGAGAACAGCAGATGTGGGCGAATATGCAGACTGTGAAATCGCTGTTGACGATGAAGATGAACTATTAAAGGGGATTGGCCCCTCCTTCAGTGCATGGGTCTCTCACAAAGACGAAGTGTCCCTAGTTCCAAATGACTTTTCAAGACTCGCACATTCCGAAAATTGCGAAATCGAGGCGATGGCGCACAAAAACCTGCCCCTGTATGGTGTTCAATTCCACCCGGAAGTCGAGCACACGCCAAGGGGCCCTGAAATATTTAAAAACTTTATAAGGATTATTAAAACTGATCGATGATTTCTTTATCGCCCATGGTCCTTTCACAGTGCGAACACCGAAGCTTTATTGGGCTTTTTCCTTCAACGACAAATATGGTCTCAACCGCTTCAAAATTTGTGATGCAGTTTGGGTTACCGCATGTTAAAACCCCTTCCAGGGTCTTTGGAAGCGAGACCTTTTTCTTTTCCTGTACCGCATAGTCTCTGATTATGTTTATAGTAGATTTTGGAGAAATAAGAGATATCTTGTCGACCTCGCCGGACTTAAGCTCTTGCCCTTCCACTTTGACTATGTCTTTTATCCCCATATTTTTTGAGGGAACATTCATCGCCACCGTAAGGACTGCCTTTGGATCCTCCTTCCTTACGCCAATTATATGTAAAACATTTAATGCTTGACCCCCGGTTATGTGGTCTATCACTGTGCCGTTTTTAATCCGCTTGACTTTGACTTCTTTCATAAGAATGGCCCCCTCGTTCGCTTGGACCTCAATTTATGCCCCCCATCACAAGATCCAAAATGGCCATTCTTACAGGTAGGCCATAA
Organism: Hydrothermarchaeaceae archaeon (SeqCode); assembly: GCA_036446855.1. Taxonomy (GTDB): domain Archaea; phylum Hydrothermarchaeota; class Hydrothermarchaeia; order Hydrothermarchaeales; family Hydrothermarchaeaceae; genus JAHJSX01. Next base: position 3,910 of record JAZFTU010000148.1, read on the forward strand.
CGCACCTGCTTAAAGTACCTTGCATGTTTCGACTGGTCGACTTCAGGTGATATCTCGTCGACTCTCGGAAGAGGATGAAGGAGTATCGCATCACTCTTTGCAGATTCCAAAATATGGAGTGTTATCTTGTAGGTCCCTTTAACTTTCTCGTATTCTTCAGGGTCCGGAAACCTCTCCTTCTGGATTCTTGTAACATACAAAACGTCACAGTCGGAAATGGCGCCCTCCAGCTCGCTAGTTTCAATTGGTTCAGTATTAAAATTTTCCAAATCTGCTGTTACTTCCCCTGGCATTTCGAGGCCTTCTGGGGATATAAATGTCATCTTTGCGCCGAACATGGCAAGAGCATAAGCAAGAGAGTGTGCGGTCCTGCTGTATTTCAAATCCCCGATTAATGCAACTTTCTTTTTGAGGCCCCCTGTTTCTCTTTTAATTGTGTAGAGGTCCAGGAGCGTCTGTGTCGGGTGCTGGTTTGAGCCGTCACCTGCATTAATGACTGGCACATCAGAAATATTGGCAGCGAGCCTTGCTGAGCCATCGCGGGGGTGTCTGATAACAATAGCATCACAGTAGCTCTCTACTGTTTTTATAATGTCTCTTAGGCTTTCCCCTTTGGATTCTGAAGTTGTTGCAGATTCTGAAAATCCTATGGAATCGCCCCCCATCCGGTCCATAGCCGCTTCAAATGATAGCCGGGTCCTCGTACTGGGCTCAAAAAATAGACATGCCAGCATCTTTCCGCTAAGAATACTGTTTTTTCTTTTCAGCCTTTTTTCCATGCCCTCCGAACGCTTTAAAATATGATTGATTTTTGCCCTGTTAAAATCTCTTATGGAGATGATATCGCGTATCCCCATATAATTACCTTCTAAAAATCCCACCTTTCAGTTTGTCTATTATCCCTTTTTCAGAGGCCTCCAGCGGCGTTGGTTGTTCTTCGCCTATTATATCTGCGGCCAGTTTTTTTATTGCAACTACTGCTGGTGACTCCGGGCTTTTTAAGACGACAGATTGCCCTGTTGCAAGCCATCTTTTTATTTCAGGGTCTTCAGGTATTACTGCAACAACCTTTGTATCTAGAATTTCTTCTGCTTCCTGAACCGTCACATCACTTTTATCGAATGTGGCCCGGTTCAAGATAACCCCCAGTATCTCAGTCCCTAGTTTTTTTGCCACTATCTTCGTTTTTAAGACGTCGGACATCGAAGAGATCTCGGGAGTTGCAACAAGCAGTATCTCCTCGCCCTCGGAGAGGGCAACAATAACAGTCCTCCCTATCCCGCTGGGTACATCTATAAGTAAAACTTCACACATTTCCATTAATTTGTTTATTACTCCCTTCAGATTGTCATAATCCACTTTTCTGAGGCCGTCAAGACTCATTCCGGCAGGTACTGCCCTTACGCCCCCTGGACCATCATAAATCGCATCCTTTAACTCTGCCTCTCCTGCAAGCACATTGTGAAGGGCCGTTTTCATACCCTCCATCCCCAGGTGCAGTTCGAGATTTGCCATCTCGATGTCTGCATCAACTATTATTACGTTTTTACCTAATTCTGCAAGCGCCACCCCAAGATTTGCAGAAATAGTGGTTTTGCCGGTACCGCCTTTACCAGATGCTATAACGATAGATAGGCCCATTTGCTTAATCCTCCTACTCTCAATTGCATCACTGTTATTTATTTCTTTTCACTAGAACTTGTCATCCTAAACCTTCATTAACGATATTCTGAACATGGTTTTATTGATATTCCATTCCCTTTCTGTGCCCTCGTGCCTAAGGTTGCTCCCTATGTTTAATTTCTTTGCTCTGGTCTCTTTAGAGATATATACCTTCTGTTCTTTAAGGAGGCCTGCAATCTCGGCCTCGACTTCAACGTTCACATTTATAAATGCCTCGATATCTAAATTCTCGCCCTTCCGCATCTGCTGCACCCTCCTTATCACCTCTCTTGCGTAGCCAAGGGAGCGTATATCGGCGGTCTGTTTTGTGTCAAGAGCAACTACGCCAAACTCAAAAGTGGAACTGGAGGCCAAATAATCTGCCGGTATTTCCCATCCAGGGTCTTTTACTTCAAAATCCAATGTGTTGGTGGCTCCTTCAATTATCTCTTTTAGGTTTTCCAGAGATCTACCCGACTTTTCGTCTATTGGAACGGCATAACTTGCAAGAACGGGCCACCTCCTCTTTATGCCGCTTTTTTCCCTTGCTGCCGACTCTGCCTCCACGTATTTTCTGACCACAGTCATGTCGCTCTCAAGCTGCTTATCAATTGATTTTTCATCATACGGAGCCCAGCCCTCAAAATGTACGCTTTCCTTTGAGCCAAGGAGATTTCGGTACATTTTTTCTGTGATGTGCGGGGATATGGGTGCCATTGTTATAGTGAGTTTCTCCAGTACCTCGTAGAGCGCCTTATATGCAGAAATCTTTGCAGGGTCGTCCTTTTCTATCCACGTGCGCTTCCTTATCAAAGGGATGTACCACCTGCTCAGTTCCTCTACTATAAACTCCCTAAGGGCCCTCGTGGCCCTGTGGGGGTTGAATTCGTCAAATCCTGTGGTTACCTCCTTTATCGTAGAGTTGAGTCTTGATAGTATCCATCTGTCCTCGATTTTATACTCCACTTTCTTGTGAATTTTAGGGTCGAAGTCATCGATGCTCATGTAAGTTGTAGCAAAAACATATACGTTCCACAGGATGTTGAACATCTTGCTAACTACCTTCACCTCCTCCCAGTTAAAGCGGAGGTCCTCCCAGGGTTTGTTTGCCCAGAGGACATAGAAGCGCAGGACCTCTGCACTATATTTTGCTATTACTTCTTCTGGAGTTACGACGTTTCCCTGTGACTTTGACATCTTCTCTCCCTTATCGTCAAGAGTAAATCCGTGCATCAGCACCTGTTTGTATGGTATCTCGTCAAAGGCCAAAATCCCGCAGCCGAGCATTGAATAGAACCATCCCCTCGTCTGGTCATGTCCCTCGGTTATAAAGTCTACCGGGTACCATCCGAAATCATCTTTCTTGGAGGGATAGCCAAGTGAGGCCCATGCGGCAACTCCAGAGTCGAACCACACGTCGAGGACGTCTGGCGTTCTAACCATTTCACCTTTGCATCTGCACTTTAGCCTGATGTCATCGACGTAGGGCTTGTGGAGCTCTTTTACCTCGTTCCCATAACTTTCCAGCTCCTCTTTTGAGCCTATCACTTTCAGCTCGTCACATGAGGTACATTTCCAGATTGGGAGGGGTATTCCCCAGTAGCGCTGTCTTGATATGGTCCAGTCCCTTGAATTTTCAACCCAGTCTTTAAATCTGGACGAACCTGCCCACTCCGGCGTCCAATTGACTTTTTCAATCTCCCCCAGCATCTGGTCCTTAAGCTTTGAAATCTTTATGAACCACTGCTTTGTCGCCCGGTAAATAATCGGGGTATTGCACCTCCAGCAGTGCCCATATCTGTGAGAAACCGTCTCGGACGAAAGGAGCGCTCCTTCTCTTTTTAGGTCTTCTATTATTTTTCCATCATCCTTTTTTGTAATAAGGCCCTGGTACTTTCCCGCCTCTTTTGTAAATGCACCCCTCTCGTCAACTGGAGAGATTATGTCTATACCGTAAGGTTTGCACGCCTCGAAGTCTTCCGGGCCATGTCCCGGTGCAGAGTGTACGCACCCTGTTCCCTCCTCAAGGCTCACGAAGTCTGCAAGGATAACCGTATAGGCATTTGGACTTTTTGGTTTTACATCGATTCCAGAAAGGGGGTTTTTGTATCTTATCCCTTCCAGGTCGGATCCGCTAAGGGTCTGCAGGATCTCATAGTCAAGGTCGAACTTTTCCTTAAGAATGGGCACAAGCTCTTTTGCCATTATAAATATGCCGTCATCCGTTTTCGCACGTACGTATTCGAAATCCGGGTGCACCATAACAGCGAGGTTGGAAATTAAAGTCCATGGGGTCGTGGTCCAGATGAGTATGTGCTCTCCATCTCTGTCTGCCAGTGGAAATTTTACGAATATGGACGGGTCGTTTCTTTCTCCGTATTCTACCTCGGCCTCGGCAAGCGCCGTCTCGCACCTCGGGCACCAGGTAATGACCCGAAGGTACCGGGCAAGAAGGTCTTTTTCCCATGCCTTTTTTATGGTCCACCACGCGGCCTCAATGTATTCGTCGTCAAGGGTCATGTAGGGCCTTTCCCAGTCAAGCCAGACCCCCTGGCGCTCAAACTGTGAGGTCATAAGTTTTACGTGTTCGTGCGCCCATTTCTTGCACTCATCTATGAATTTTCCGATGCCATATTCCTCTATTTCCTTTTTGTTCTTTATGCCGAGCTTTTTCTCCACCATTACCTCGATGGGAAGGCCGTGGCAGTCCCAGCCGGCCTGCCGCCTGACGTTTTTTCCGTTCATTATCAGGTAGCGCACAATGGAATCCTTAAGAACCTTATTCCAGCAAGTTCCCAGGTGAATAGCGCCGCTGGCATACGGCGGGCCGTCAAGAAAATAGTACTTCTCTTTGTCCTTTATGAGCTCAACGCTTTTCTTGTAGATGGAGCCTTCCTTCCACTCCGCCTGGACCCTCTCCTCGAGTTCCCTGAGATTCATCCTGGGTTCTGCCTTTTTAATCATTCGAAAGCTATTAAGAGTAAAAAGGCTTTTAAAGTTTTTTATGAATGTCGAGCGGGCTCTTTTGCTTCTTGCTGCGGTAACTGAGAAAGAGATTTCGGTGAGGGAGGCAGTAGAGCTAATAGAGCTTGTCACAAAGGCCCATGTCAAGGAGGTTCTCAAGGCCGCAGAAGAGCGCGGCGTGATAACCCGTAACAAAAAACGCATCATAATAAGCCATGACCCAGAGCTTGAGACCCCGCGGATAAAAAAGGCACAATGCGAGGCCACCTGCACAAGATGCGGGAAGGCCATAACAGCGTGTTATTTCATCTGTTTTTTCGATGATGAAATCGGGCCATTCGGTGGCGGGTGCATAAAGAAGTTGAAGCTGGGATAATTAAAGAGGACGTGAAACTATGGTATTTGAGAAAAAACCGAAGGCACCAAATCTCGGT
>JAZFTU010000149.1:0-10568 GCA_036446855.1 Hydrothermarchaeaceae archaeon (SeqCode)
TCTCCTGCCCCTCGACACAGGGTGCCTCCTTACTGAAGACACTATGCTCTGGATATTTACGGCCCCGCCAAGTTCCCTTGCAACGTCCTCCCTTATGTCCCTAGCCAGGGCCCGGTAATTGATAATTCCGCGGCCCATGTAGTCTTCAATATAGGGATACCTCGAAAGAATCTTCCTCGTTGCCTCAGAAATATTCATTTTATCTATAAATAATTCAAAAGTTTAACATTTGAGTCAAATATGAAATAAAATTTAAATAGGTGAATCATGTAATACATTCCCGGTGTGGCATGTATGCAACTTTAGCACTTGAAGATGGAACAGTCATTGAAGGCAGCGGCTTTGGCTATGAGGGTGAGGTTTTTGGCGAGGCGGTTTTTAATACCAGCATGTCGGGCTACCAGGAGGCGCTGACCGACCCCAGCTACAAGGGCCAGATATTGATGCTGACATACCCTCTGATAGGAAATTACGGGATTAATACAGTTGACTTCGAATCAGAGAGAATCCAGGTGGAGGGATTTATCGTGAGCGAGAACTGCCGGATGCCGAGCCACAGGTCATCAAAAAAGACGATTGATGGGTTTTTGGCCGATAGCGGCGTTCCGGGAATATCTGGAGTTGACACAAGGGCACTTACCGTAAAAATCAGAAAATACGGCACCCTGAAGGCGGCCCTTGCAACATCAAAAAAGAGGATAGACGGTCCTGAACTCCTGGAAAGGGCAAGAAAGCAGAAGGGGATATCTGAGCTTGACCTCGTAATGGAGGTTACGTGCAAAAAGATTCAGAAAATCAAGGGCACCGGGAAAAAAATCGCGCTCATCGACTGCGGAATGAAACTAAGCATACTAAGAAACCTTAAAAAGAGGAAGTGCGACGTTACCGTATTTCCCGCAGACGCAAGCTCAGATGAGATTTTGGAGACAAAGCCAGAGGGCATCCTGATATCAAACGGTCCTGGAGATCCATTAAAGGCAGAGTATACTATAAAAACCATAACAGAGCTGCTCGGAAAAAAACCGATATTCGGGATATGCCTTGGACACCAGCTTATCGCACTGTCCGCAGGTGCCAGCACCTACAAGCTCAAATTCGGGCACCGGGGATCTAACCAGCCCGTAATGGACTTAAACACAAAAAGGGTTTACATTACCTCGCAAAACCACGGATTTTCTGTCGAGGAAAAGTCGCTGGACGGCACCGGATTTGAGGTTTCTCATATAAATCTAAACGACAGGACTGTAGAGGGCATGAAATGTGACAAGCTAATGGCATCTTCTGTCCAGTACCACCCCGAGGCCCACCCCGGGCCGCACGACAGCGAATACATCTTCGACGAGTTTTTGAAGACAGTCAAAGGAGGGTGACAAAAAAATGCCCAAGCGTACAGACATAAAAAAAATCCTGGTCATAGGCTCGGGGCCAATAATAATCGGGCAGGCCGCAGAATTCGACTATTCGGGCTCGCAGGCATGCAAGTCCCTTCGAGAAGAAGGATACACTGTGGTGCTTCACAACTCAAACCCTGCAACGATACAGACGGACAGTGAGATAGCAGACATAATCTACATGGAGCCATTAACTCCTGAAATACTCGGAAAGATCGTAGAAAAGGAAAAACCGGAGGGCATCCTCCCTACAATGGGGGGGCAGACTGGACTGAACCTCATCTCGAAGGCATGCGAGCTGGGATTTATCGATGAAGACAAGACTGAACTTCTCGGAACCTCTCTAAAGACCATAAAAACTGCCGAGGACAGAGATGAGTTTGCAAAGCTCATGAGGGAAATTGGCGAGCCCATCCCTGACTGCCGTGCGGTAAACACTTTAAAAGAGGCAAAGGACGCTGCAAATAAAATTGGCTATCCTGTGATAATCCGCCCCGCGTACACCCTCGGCGGCACGGGCGGGGGTTTTGCAAAAAATGATGCGGAACTATCAAGGATTGCAAAGCGGGGCCTTGCTGCAAGCATGGCGTCCCAGGTGCTTGTAGAAAAATCTCTCCTGGGCTGGTATGAGTACGAGTATGAGGTCATGAGGGACAAAAATGACAACTGCATAACCATCTGCAGCATGGAAAACATAGACCCGATGGGCATCCACACGGGTGAGAGCATCGTTGTTGCACCTGCCCAGACACTCAGTGATGCAGACCACCAGACGCTTCGGAGCGCCGCTCTAAAGATTATAAATGCACTAAAAATCGCCGGGGGGTGCAACGTGCAGTTTGCCGTAAATCCCAAAAAGTGGGAGTATTTTGTAATCGAGGTCAACCCCCGTGTTTCCAGAAGCTCTGCCCTCGCATCCAAGGCGACCGGATATCCGATAGCGAAAATCTCCGCAAAAATCGCAGTTGGAATGACCCTCGACGAAATACCAAATGATGTGACAAAGGAGACCCCGGCAAGCTTTGAGCCTGCACTCGACTACATAGTGACAAAAATCCCCCGATGGCCGTTTGACAAGTTCCGTGATGCAAAGCCAGAGATTGGGACCCAGATGAAGTCCACAGGCGAGGCCATGGCCATCGGCCGCACCTTTGAAGAATCGCTCCAAAAGGCTATTCGCTCGCTCGACATCAAGCGATTCGGGCTTGGCTCTGATGGGATAGTTGAAGATACTCAGGTAAAAACCATTAAAAAATGCCTAAAAAATCCCACCGACAAGAGGATTTTTCATGTTTACGGCGCACTTAAGGCCAAAATGACTGTTGGAGAAATCAATAAAATAACAGGCATAAGTCCCTTCTTCTTAAACAAAATCAAAAACATCCTTGATATGGAAAACCGCCTGAAGGAGAGGGGGACAAAGGCAAGTGTGCATTTAATTGAGGATGCAAGGAGGCTGGGATTTTCCAACGTCCAGCTTTCAAATTTGCTGGGCCCTTTTAAGACAATAAAGCCTGTCTACAAAATGGTTGACACCTGCTCGGCGGAATTCGCTGCCAAAACTCCCTACTATTATTCGTCATTCGGACAGGAGGGTGAAGTGAAGGCAAGCGACAAAAAGAAGATAATAATCCTTGGTGGGGGGCCCATAAGAATTGCACAGGGAATAGAATTTGACTACTGTTGCGTTCACGGTGTACTGTCGCTGAAAGAAGAGGGCGTTATGGCAATCATCATTAACAATAACCCCGAGACCGTGTCCACGGATTATGACACTTCGGACAGGCTGTATTTTGAGCCGCTCACATTCGAGGATGTTATGAATGTGATTGAGACGGAAAAGCCCTACGGCGTAATTGTCCAGTTTGGCGGCCAGACATCCCTAAATCTGGCAATTCCCCTCATGAAAGAAGGGGTAAAAATTCTTGGGACGTCGCCTGAAAATATTGATAGGGCAGAGGATAGGGAGAGGTTTACTAAGGTCCTAAGCAAGCTTGGGATACCCCAGGCCCCGTACGGCACCGGATTTTCTTTTGGGGAGGCAAAAGCTATTGCTGAACGGATTGGATATCCTGTCCTTGTCAGGCCGTCTTACGTTCTTGGAGGCAGGGCCATGGAGATTGTCTATGACAATGCACAATTGAAAGAGTACATGAAAGAGGCAATAGCGGTTTCAGAAGACCATCCGGTACTGGTAGACAAGTTCCTGAAAGAAGCGATTGAGGTGGACGTAGACGCAGTGTCCGACGGTAAAAATGTCTTTGTCGGGGGCATAATGGAGCACATTGAACACGCAGGCATACACTCCGGAGACTCGGCATGTGTCATCCCCCCGCAGACCCTTGATAAAGCCGTAATCCAGAAAATAAATGAGTACACGGTAGGCCTCGCAAGGGAGCTTTGCGTTATAGGGCTTTTGAATATCCAGTTTGCAGTAAAAGACGGGATAGTTTATGTCATTGAGGCAAACCCACGGGCAAGCAGGACGGTCCCATTTGTAAGCAAGGCGATAGGTGTGCCCCTGGCAAAAATAGCAACAAAAGTAATGCTGGGAAAAAATCTAAAGGAAATGGGGTACGTAGGCGAAAGAAAAATCCGCCACGTCGCCGTAAAGGAGGCCGTTTTCCCCTTTTCCAAGCTCCCCGGGGTTGACCCTGTTTTAGGTCCGGAGATGAAGTCTACAGGAGAAGTGATGGGAATTGACTTTGACTTTGGAAAGGCCTATTTTAAAGCAGAGCTCTCCGCAGGGAGCACCCTCCCAACCAGCGGCAGCATATTTGTAAGTGTCAGTAAAACCGACAGAGAAAAAATCGTACCGGCGATAAAAAAATTCTATGATATGGGGTTTAAGATTTTGGCCACAGACGGGACGCTTAAAACACTGGGAGACCATGCAATTACCGCAACACTTGTAAAAAAGGTGAGCGAGGCTTCTCCAAACGTCCTGGATATAATAAAAAAGCGCAGTGTCGATTTGATAATAACGACCCCCACGGCAGGAAAGGTCCCGTTCTCTGACGGATTTTATATCCGCCGTCATGCGGTAGATTTGAATTTGACTCACATAACCACCGTAACAGGAGCAATGGCGGCGGCACAGGCGATTGAGAGCATGAGGGGTGGAGAAATAAGCATAAGGTCTCTAGATGAATACCACAGGGAGCACGTCCAGGAAAGGAGATTGGAAGACTTCCTCGATGAAACATAATAAATTTATATGAGTGAAATTGAAAAGGGATAAAAATGAAAGCAGTGCTTGCATATTCCGGTGGTCTTGATACAAGCGTTTGCATTAAAGTCCTCCAGGAAAAATACGACTGCGAGGTAATTACGGTTACAGTAGACGTGGGAATCTCCAGGTCAGAACTTGCGGATGCCGAGAAAAAATCAGAAAAACTGGGCACTTTAAAGCATTACACAATAGATGCAAAAGAGGAATTTGCGAAAGATTTTATCTTCAAGGCCATCAAGGCCAATGCAAATTATGAGGGATATCCTCTCAGCACTGCTCTTGCTAGGCCCATAACCGCCTCAAAAGTTGTTGAAGTTGCAAAAAAAGAAGGGGCAGATGCGCTGGCACACGGGGCAACCGGAAAGGGAAACGACCAGTTCCGGTTTGAAGTAATATTTCAGGGAGAGGCCCCAGAAATGAAAATCATCGCACCGATACGGGAACTCGACATGACGAGGGAGGAGAGCATTAAATATGCAAAGGAAAAAAGCATCCCGATTAACATAAACCCAAAAAAGTGTTTCAGCATAGACGAAAATCTATGGGGCAGGAGCATAGAAGGAGGCATCCTCGAAGATGCGGCGGTAGAGCCTCCCGAGGAGATTTTTGAGTGGACGAGAATAGAAGCTAAAGAGCCGGAGACCGTGGAGATTGATTTCGAGGACGGAGTGCCAGTAGCACTTAACGGTAGCAAGAAAGCCCCAGTCGAACTCATACAGGAAATGAACATCCTTTCAGGCAGGCACGGAATTGGCAGGATTGACATGATTGAGGACAGGATACTGGGCATGAAAGCGAGGGAAAATTACGAGTGCCCGGCGGCCGTGTCCCTGCTCAAGGCACACAAAGGGCTCGAGCATCTCGTACTCACGAGAAATGAGCTGAAATTCAAGGAACGGGCGGAAGCCGTATGGAGTGAACTGGTCTACAGGGGCCGATGGACAGACCCGCTTAGGGCTGCCCTCGACGCTTTTATAGACCACACACAGGGGAGGGTGGAAGGCAGGGTCAAACTCAAGTTAGACAATAAACAGTGCACTGTAATTTCCATGGAGTCGTCCCATTCCCTTTACTCAAAAGAGGCGGTGTCCTTTGACAAAAAAACCATAGTCAACTGATAAACTCGCCGTGCAGGGCGTTTGCTGCTTTTTTGGCCTCTTTTTGAAGTACGACAAAGGATATATTTACCTCGGATGAGCCCTGGGCTATCATCAGGATATTTGCCCCGGATTTTGCAACGGAAGAAAAGGTGCGTCCAGCGACCCCCCGGGTACCTCTCATCCCTGCGCCCACGACAGCAATAATCGACACTTTTTCATTGTGCTTTATTTCTTTTACAATGTCATTTCCCGGAAATGCTTTTTTTAAGGCCGAAAAGGCCCTTTTCAAATCGCCTTTTTCGATGATTAGGGAGATGCTCACCTCGGATGAGCCCTGTGAAATCATCAGGATATTTACTTTTTCATCTGCCAAAACGCCAAAAAGCCGGGCTGCTATGCCAGGAATTCCAATCATGCCCACGCCAGAAACTGTCAAAAGGGCCACGTCGTCCCTTACGCTTATGGCCTTTGCTACATCATCTACTCTTTTCTGTTCTTTTACTATCAATGTCCCATCATTTTTTGGATTGAATGTGTTCCTGACCCTCACTGGTATCCCTTTCTCCATCGCAGGCTCTATGGTCTTTGGGTGCAGGACCTTTGCGCCGAAGAATGCAAGCTCCTGGGCCTCGGCATAAGAAATCACATCTATTATCTTTGCATTGCTTACATAACGCGGGTCGCTGCTCATAATGCCGTCCACGTCTGTCCAAATCCAGATTTCGTCTGCATCCAGTGCAGAACCGATTATTGATGCAGAAAAGTCTGACCCGCCTCTGCCAAGAGTGGTCACCCTGCCCTTCTTGTCGCCTGCTATAAATCCGGCAATAACGGGAATTCCGCTTTTTATTAGGGGCGACAAGACCTGTCCAATCTTTTTATTGGAATCTGGCCACAAGGGCACTGCGTTTCCAAAATTTGAATCTGTAACTATCCCGGCCTCAAAACCGTCCAGCCACCTGGATTTTATGCCCAGGGATTCAAGGGCACCGCTAACTATGGGCGCAGATAGCCTTTCTCCAAACGAGGATAGGTAGTCAGAAGAACGCGGCGTAAGCTCTCCCACATACGATACTCCGACCAAAACTTTCCTAAGCTCACTTATGAGCCTATCAATGTTTGCAGTGACCGCTTTTAGGAGGTGTCCTGATACGGCCTCTTTTGCCGCATTCACATGCGCCTTTTTGAGCACCTCGATAAACTTTCCTATGCCTTCTTCATCCAGTCCATTAACTACCTCATTTGCAATTTCTACGAGACTATCCGTAACACCTTGCATGGCAGATACCACAACTGCGGTTTCGTCCCCTCGATATTTTTTCACTATTTTTGCAGTCTCTTTTATCTGCTTGCCATTTTTTACCGAGCTCCCTCCAAACTTCATTACAAGTCTCATTTTCGTTAAAAAAAGGGTTATCAGCATATATATAAAGGTTGTTAGATTTATCCTGTGTTCCCGATAAGCGATGACAACCCCTCCAAAAGCAGGCCTGTTGTGACCTACTCGATTATAGCAATAAACATCGCAGTATTCTTATATGAAATTGTCATTTCAGGTAGGGGGGACCTCGCAGATTTTTTCGAAATATTTGCTCTGACGCCAGCATACGTTGTACAGGGGGCCGCCCTTCACACTTTCATAACATCGATGTTCCTCCACGGCGGCTTTATGCACGTATTTGGGAACATGCTGTACCTCTACATATTTGGCGACAACATAGAAGACATCATGGGGAGAAAAAGGTTTATTTTATTCTATCTCATCTGTGGTATTTTGGCGTCTTTTGCCCAGATTTTCGTAAATCCCCTATCTGACATTCCAAATCTCGGGGCATCCGGCGCTGTCGCAGGCGTGCTGGGTGCTTATCTCATAGTGTTTCCCAATGCCCGCGTCAACTGCATACTAGTCCTGGGATTTTTTTTCAGGTGGGTCACTCTCCCTGCCATTCTGGTGCTGGGGTTTTGGTTTGTACTGCAATTCTTCTCCGGGGCGGCGTCGCTGTCGTATGCGTCGCAGAACCTGGGCGGGGTGGCGTATTTTGCGCACATCGGAGGTTTTGTAGCCGGGATGGGGCTTGTCAGGGTTTTTAAAAATCAGAATTAAGTCTGCTTTGAGAAAATCCGTCTCCATATATACTCGAAAGTCATCGCACGCGCAGCCTTTTTCTTTGGTTTTCTCACAAGCTCCACCGACGTTCCGCCATGCCTTGATTTTTTGACCCTGATGTCTACCAGTATTGGCTGCTCTACAACGTCCCCGACAACGAGGGCAACGCCGGGCTGCAGCTGCATGATGTCCTCCTCAAGGTTCTGTGTGAACCCCTCGATGCTCTGGCTTATTGCCCGCATGTCGTTTGGGTTTGTGACCTTCAGGATTATCTGGGTGTTGCACTGGGAAAGAACGCTCTTATCAATCCTTGCAGGCCTCTGGGATACTATGCAGAGGCTGAGGCCGAACTTTCTCCCCTCGCTTGCGATCGTCCTTACGATGCCGGTAGCAGAACTTGAGCCAAATCCCCTTTCCGGAGCGAAGTTGTGGGCCTCCTCTATTAACAGAAGGAGGGGAGGTATCCTGCCACCTTTCCTCGCATCAAAAAGGTCCTTCGTTAGCCTTGCTACTACTATCTCCTGGATGTCAGGGGGAATCCCTCTCAGATTTATGATGGAGGCAAGATTCTTCTTTACAAGGTCCTGGGGGCGAACGGGGGCGCCCTCAAAAATCTTGCTTTCCTTTATCATCTCAAGGCTTGTAATAAGGTTCCATTTGGCCTTGTTGTCGAATTCGTGAATGTCTCCGATTAAATCGTCTATTGAATACTTCCCATATCCACGCACCCTGCGCAGGGCCTCAAACAGGATGCCCTTTTGGCTGTCGGTTACCCTCGCAGGTATCATTTCGATGTAGTCATTCATAGAAAGATGGGTGAGGTCCAAAGATAGCTTCCTGTCTGCCTGTGGATTGAGGTTGATGTTTGGCGAATATTCTACAATGTTTTCGAATCCCTTTGGCGAGACCCCGTAAGTTTCCATGAGCGCCAGCTCTTTTTTATTATTGTTGGGGTGCTTTAGTGCGGAGTACTCTCCGTGGGGGTCGATTATTACTACCGGCACCTCTTTTTCCAAAAGCTCTTCAATTAAAACACCGACGGTATAGGATTTTCCGGCGCCAGTCTTGGCGAGGACGCATATGTGCTTTTGGACCATTTTGTTGACGTTGAGATAAACCGGCAGGATCTTGGGCTGGCCATCGAGCACCCCCAGGTAAATGCCAGATTTTGGTCCAAAGTTGAGCGTGCGCGAGATTATCCCGCTATCTGCCTCGTATACCTTTTCACCGGGCCTGAATGGAATTCTCGGGGCCTTTAGCATGCCTTTCTCATCCAGGTAACCGATGGCATTTGCATTGGCAATGGTCCTTTCGGGATTTGCGTCCTCCTTCGGCGGGGATGACCCGGTTATTGCATTTAGCGAGTACCGCTCATTGTACCTGCTAACCGAGATTACCTGTGCCAAAATCCAGCCGTAGGTCTCATGGTTAACTTTTACGTATTGCCCGTTTTGCAGATTCGAATCCCTGCTAACAATAAAATTAAAGTTCCCATAGCCAACTTCCCCAAAAATCATGCCAACGATTTTTACCATTCTTAAACACCTGAAAATTTCGCCCTTTTAGAAAATTTCGATGTCCCCGGATAATAAAACTTGCCCCTGCTAAGAGATCTGATTTTTAGCGCCCCCGGGTCCATGATTGTAAGTCTCACTATTCCTCCGGTTCACCCAATCCATAAGAGGTATCACTGCCTTTCTCAAATCCTCGCCATCCGGCGTCAGGGTGTATTCGACCCTGGGAGGGATTTCTGCAAACGCTTTCCTCTCTACTAGCCCTGATTTTCCAAGCTCTTTTAGCCTATCGGAAAGGCTTTTTGGGCTTATGCCCCCCAGCTGTTCCATAATCTCCGTATATCTAAGCGTTTTGTGGTTCCCGATGGCCCCTATTATCAGGATGGCCCAGCGTTTGCTTATAATCTCCATTACACCTTCAAGAGGGCAGAGGCACATCTCATCGCCCTCCGGGTCACATTTCTTAATTTTCGTTTCCATAGTCTGTTTCAACCTTTAAAGTTACTATATTACTTTAAACTTGATAGTTTAAATACTTTATGATTAATATATAGTATAAAAAATATAGTAAAGAGGTGATTCGAAATGTGTGAAGAATGTCTTCAGCCTATTCAGATAAGAACCCGGCCAGCGGGATGTATGTGCGGATGCAACTTCAGAAGATTCCTGTCAGCAGGCGAAGAGATAGAAATGCTTGAACAGTACAAAAGGCAACTCCAGGGAGAGCTTTCGGGTGTGAATGAGAGAATAAGCGAGTTGAAGCAGGAGTAGATAGATGGCATTTGATATCCTCATGCTCTTAAATATGCAAAGGAGGTTTCCTCACTTTCGAAATCCCCAATGCTCGGCACATTGAGCATGCCCCTCTTAATCGCCAACTAATATGTAATGCGTGGACCTGCCCGCACTCCTCCTTTCGATTAACCCATTTTCAAGCAACACCTGTAATTCTTTTCTTGCCCCTTCATCTGAAAGGTTAAGAATCTCCCTCAATTCTTTGTTTGTAATATTTGGATGGGTCTCTATATATTTCAGCACTTTCATCTGCCTTTCATTCAGATATACCTGCCCTCTTGCCTTCTAAAGTTGGGCGCAAAGGTCATCCAAATTTAAATTGGTCGAGTGGGATATAAAACCTTTGAAGGGCCTACCCAATGGAAAGGAGAGGATGTTTTTAAATAAGGATGCAAGTTTCGCCATTTGAAAATAAAAAAAATTGAAAAA
>JAZFTU010000150.1:0-14465 GCA_036446855.1 Hydrothermarchaeaceae archaeon (SeqCode)
TACTGGTTTTTTCAAAGGAGTCTTTTAGCAGAAAAAGGACAAAAAAAGAGAATACTATTTCTAAAGAAGAGTTTATGGAATTGACAAAAAGTGTTTGGACATTTCCAGCAGAAAGGGCATCTAAAGTCGGTCATCCTGCACCGTTCCCGGAGGAACTTCCACATCGGCTGATTCAACTGTATACTTTTGAAGGTGATGTCGTGCTTGACCCATTTATAGGCAGCGGAACAGTTGGAGTTACAGCGCTGAAGACGAATCGCCATTTCGTTGGTTACGATAATCAGCCAGAGTATATCGAGCTTGCAGGAAAAAGAATCAGGGACATCAGGGACCAGATTAAAATTACAGAGTATAATAAAGACTGATCGAGATTAATATCATTAAAAACACAGATAATCATTGTTTTTTCCATTTACAAATCATTGAATATTCACATTTTGCAAACATTTCATACAATAAACATGTTTTACAACATAATGGCAAATGTCAATTATCTTGTAAAGCAAGGCAGGGATAATAATTTCAGGACATCACAACTTCTCGTCCACCTTCTCCAGTAATTTTTCCTAAAGGAATATTTTATATAATAATAAATCATGTTAGATTATTTAATTGAGGAAGGAGAGCGAACATGGCCGTGGAGCAATCTAAAATTCCAAATCCCGACGTAAACGTCAAGGAGGAGTCCCTGCCCTGCTACCAGTGCGGGATGTGCAGCGGGAGCTGCCCCGCAGCAAGGCTTGATAAATATTTCAACCCCCGCAGGATGGTGGTCCATTCCAGCCTCGGCACATCAAAGGTGCCTGCAAAAAACAAGAACATCTGGCTGTGCGCGGGCTGCTACTGCTGCTCGCATATCTGCCCAAACGACGTAAAAGTCGCAGAAATCGTGGCAGAGATAAGGGAGGAGGCCGTAGATGCCGGAAATGTCCCCCTGCTAATAGATGAGAAAAAGTGCATCGGGTGCGCAAACTGCGAGTACGCTTGCCCCGAGGACGCAATCAAAGTCGACGTTGGGGCCATGGTCGCAAAGGTCGACCCTGCGCTTTGCAGGAGCTGCGGCTCGTGTGCTGTCGAGTGCCCGGCTTTTGCCATTTCCTACACAAATTTTGACGATGCGCAGCTTAAAAAAGCAGTAAAAGATGCGCTTGACAAATTACCAGAAGAAGGCCCAAAAATTATAGCGTTCCTCTGCAACTGGTGCGCATACTCCGGCGCCGAGTCGAGCATGACGCCCTACCCGAACGTTGCGGCAGTAAACCTCCTTTGCACAGGGAGACTCGACCCGCTTTTGGTATACAGTGCCTTTCAGTCCGGAGCAGATGGAGTTTTCATAGGCGGCTGCCCCCCGGGAAGATGCTTTTACAAATTCAACAACACACGCGCAAATAAAAGGGCAGAAAAAATCAAAAAGCGAATCGAAGAAATTGGCCTTGAGCCTGAGCGCTTGAGAATGGACTTTATCGCTGTAAACGAAGGAGAAACATTTTCCGATTCCCTTGACAAATTTACAGAAGAGATAAAAAAGATCGGCAAAAGCCCGCTTAAAAGGTGATGTAGAAATGATAATCGTAGAACAAAAGAAGATAGAAGAACTCGCAGAAAGTCTCAAAGGGAAAAAGAGGGTGATCATAGCAGGCTGCAACGGGTGCGTGGGCATCCACCAGCAGGGGGGTGAGAGGCAGGCAGAAGAGCTTTCCGAGCTTTTCAAGATGGACAAATCTCTAAAAGACACAAAAACAACGGTAACCACGGTTCTTCGCCAGTGCGACAGGTCGATTGTAAAAGATGCCCTAACGCCCCTTGCCAAAGACGCAGATGCAATACTTTCCATGGCCTGCGGCGCAGGAGTCCAGGTGGTTGCAGAGACCTTCGACATACCTGCATTACCCGCCCACAACACAAGCTTTATTGGGGTGCAGGAGAGGGAATCTGAAACCTTCTTTGAGCGCTGCATAGCCTGCGGGAACTGCATTCTTGACAAGACCGGGGGAATCTGCCCGGTTACACGGTGCCCCAAAAGCCACATGAACGGCCCCTGCGGCGGTATCTACAATGGCAAGTGCGAGACTGACAAGAACCGGGACTGCGTCTGGATTTTGATATATGCCCGGCTAAAGAACCTCGGGGAACTCGACAGGCTCAAGACAACAATTGAACCCAAGGATTTCTCAAAAAAGACGCATCCCCGTTCACAGGAGGCATAAAAGATGGCAAAGTACTACTCAAAACTCATGGAGTCGGTCATGTCAAAGGAGTTTACCATATCGGGCGAGGTTGACCCCCCTAAAGGTGCCAATCGAGAGGTAATCGAGCACCAGACCAGGCTTCTTCTGCCGCACTGTGTGGCGGCAAACGTTACCGACAACCCTTTAGGAATCGTCATCATGAACACCCTGGCACCCTGCGTTATCATGCAGGAGATGGGCCTTGAGGCAATATACCAGGCTACATGCAGGGACCGAAACCGTATAGGGCTCCAGTCCGATATACTGGGCGCCGCAACACTTGGGATGAAGAATATCCTGGCACTTTCCGGAGACCACACTGTAATGGGGGACCACCCTCAGGCAAAACCGGTATTTGACCTGGATTCTGTCCAGCTCACAGCCGCAATCAGAAAGATGGTGAGCGAGGGAAAAGATATGGCAGGAAACGAACTTGACATCTCGCCAAAGATGCACATAGGAGTTGCCCTCTCCCCCGGAATTGAGCCGATTGAACTGGAGATAATCAAGTTTGAGAAGAAGATAGCTTCGGGGGCCGAGTTTGCCCAGACCCAGTGTGTATACGATACAAAAGTCTTAGAAAAAATACTGGACCTTACAGGCCACCTTAACATTCCAATCCTCCCAGGCATCGCCCCTCTAAAATCCGTCGGCATGGCCAAGTTCATGGCCAAGAACGTGCCGGGCGTAACAATACCTGAAGAGATGCTAAAAGAGCTCGTGGACTCGAAGGATATCAAGGAGACGACAATAGACATTACAGCCGGCCTCATACGGGACATTAAAGAGCTCGGCTTTCCCGGCGTTCACATAATGCCTGTTGGCATGGATGCGGAAGTGGGCGAGATGATAAAGAGGTCTAAAGTAAGATAACTTTTCCCGCGCTCTCGGCCAAGGGATAAGAGGGCACCTTTAAAGTTCTACTTTCGAGGTGAACTAAATGATAATCGTCTACAACGAAAACACTATCGTATATGACGGCGAGGATTAAATTTAATCCCCGCCAATAGGCGGCCCGGCATTCCATGGTTAAAATTTTTCAGCATATGACAGTGCCAACTTGAAATAATCTGCTGTTAATTTTTCGGCCTCTTTTTTTTCTTGGGGGCCTATATTAGGATCACCCAGCCTGAAACTATAGACTTTAGCCCTGACATAGGCCCGATAGCACATATAAAAGGGCAGGAGCCTTGGGATTTCGCGGTCCCCGCTGACTTCAACATACCTATCTAAAAACGCCTTTTTCAAATCCATGTGCCCATGAAAATCTAGGTCCATAGCCATAAACGAGACCTCTGCTGCAACATCAGAGCAGCGAAATTTCTTGTTGAACTCTATTGCATCGAATATGTATATTCTCCTGGTGATGAATATGTTTCCAGAGTGGCAGTCTCCATGACATTCCCTTACTCTCCCTTCCTTGACTCTCTTGTCAAAGAGCTCCAAATTAGCATCCATGAACTGCAAAACATGGTTTTCTACATAATCAAATTCCTTTGCAAGAATAAGCTCCCCTCTTAAATTTTTAGTCTGCTCAAAATTTTCAACCCAATTTTCACGGACCTGCCTTAAGGAGCCGTACTCGTCTATACCCTCCCCGGTACTTGCATCCATGTGAAATTTTGAGAGCAGACTTCCAATCTCTTCAACGTTGCCCCTGGCAACCTTGCCATCCTTTAAAAGCCTGCTCATAATGGCATCCGCTGGAAGCCTGTACATTTTTACCGCATATTCTATAGTTTCTCCTGGGCCCTTTATCTTGATATTTCCATTAGCGCTGCAAATCGGCACTACTTCGATGTACAAATCCCCACAGAGCCGTCTGTTTAACCTCAGCTCCTCCTGACAGAAGAATTTGCGTTTAGCCAGGGTGGTAAAATCCAGAAAGCCGAAATTTACGGGTTTTTTAATCTTATAGACATATTTTTCCGTTAGAAATACAAAGGATATGTGGGTCTCTATAAGCTCAATTTCTCCTGCCTCCTCATCGTAGGCGGCTGGGCTCTTAAGCGCCTCAATAACTTCCACTATCCTGCCTTTGCACTAGAGTATTTAAATTTTATAGAAAGGGGGAGGGAACAATGCAGGTAATCCCATCTATTAACAACAGTTCATGAAAGGGACAATGTACTATCTGAACTCCATGCATCCTGGCCCCCAGGAGACGTTATTAAGATAGTCGACTCCATGTTTTTTATAACATCCCAGGCAAGTTCCGTATTCTCCACGTCCAGGTTTGACGTGGGCTCGTCAAGCAGCAGGAGGTCCGGCTCAATCACAACAGCCCTTGCTATGGCCAGGAGCTGCTTCTCCCCACCTGATAGCGCCCCTGCATTCTTCTGTGCATGCCCCCTGAGGCCAAATGTCTTTAAAACGCCTGCAACCTTCTTATCGATAACCGCCTTTTTTTCTCCCCGAACTTTGAGGACTATTGCAATGTTTTTGGATACACTCGTGTTAAAAACTGCCGGCCTCTGGAAGACAACGGCCATTTTCCTCCTTAAAACCCATTTCTCCCTCATATCCTGTATATTTTCTCCATCAAAGTAAATCTCACCCTCAGTTGGGGGCTCCAGAAGATTTAGTATTCTTATAAGCGTGGTCTTTCCTGCGCCATTTGGGCCGAGAATTAAAGCGCGCTTGCCCATTTGAATTTCAAAATTGAGCTTATCGAGCACAAATCTTCCATCGTAGACTTTTGATAGATTTTTAATAGAAATGTTCATCTCTGGCTTTTCTCCCGGACGATTGTTATCGCGTAGTTTATGATAAACCCCAGGGTGAGGAGGATTATCCCAAGGGCCATCGCTGTCTCAAATTCGCCACGTGAGGTCTCAAGGACAATTGCTGTTGTCAAAATCCGGGTATGCTCTCTTATGTTGCCCCCTACTATTATTACGGCCCCGACCTCAGAAAAGGCCCTGCCAAGGCCGGCCATAAGCGCGGTAAAGAGGCCATATCTCGCCTCAAACAGCGACAAATAAATTATTTGAAGGCGCGTAGCACCCGAGGAGACGATGAGGTCCAGTACATCCTTTCTTATGCTCCCCGCAGCAGAGATGCTGAGCCCTGCAATTATGGGAAATGCTATTATGAACTGGGCGAGGGCCATTATCTGGGGAGTAAAGAGGATTCCTGTGGTTCCAAAGGGCCCCTTCCTGGAAAAAAGGGCAAAAAGAAAGAGCCCGACGATTACGGGGGGGAGGCCCATAAAGGTGTTTATGATGTTTACAAAAAAACTTTTTCCACGAAACGTCCTTTGTCCAAGAAATATCCCGAGGGGCATCGCAAGGATGCCGGCAAAGAAAACGCCCACGAGGGAAACAGAGAGGGATAGGAGAGTTATGGATACCAGCTCTGGGTCAAGTGATAATACAAGTTCCCCCGCCTTTATGATAGAGTCCAGGAATTCTCCCAAGTCTACTCCTCCAGGCATTCATCGTATAGCGGCGTGAAAAGCTGTTCAGAGTTTTTTGTAAAACTTTCTATTGCCCTTTGTCCCTCTTCAGATGTCAAGTACGAAATAAGCTTTTCTGCACCCTTGTGATTTATTCCTGAATTTTTCTTTGGGCTCACCGCGATTATACTGTAGGGATTTAAGAGAAGCAGGTCCCCGGATACCAGGATTGAGAGGTCAAGATTATTTTTCATGGAAACGTATGTCGCCCGATCTGACATTGTGTATGCCATCTTTTCATTTGCTACAAGGAGGGTCTGCCCCATCCCGGTTCCGGTTTCCACATACCAGTTGCCCCTGCCCACGACCCCTGCCCTCTCCCAGAGAGAAAGCTCTTTTGCATTGGTACCTGAGGAGTCTCCCCTTGATACAAATACCGAACCAGTTTCCGAAATCTTTTCGAGTGCATCAATAACCGGGTATCCCCCTATGCCGGCCGGGTCCTCCCCGGGTCCTACTATTATAAATTCATTATACATCAGGCAGTGCCTCTTTACGCCATGGCCCTCCAAAATAAATCTTTCTTCATCTTTTGGAGAGTGCACAAGTATTACGTCGACATCTCCCCGCGCCCCAAGCACTATTGCCTGCCCCGAGCCCACAGATACGACCATTACTTCTATCCCATATCTCTCTTCAAAGGCAGGCAAGAGGTAATCCAAAAGTCCTGAGTCATAGGTGCTGGTTGTAGTTGCAAGAAGGATTGCACCAGCATCTTCATTTTTTGATGTTTCCCCCATGCATCCACTGGACAGGTAAATAAAAAATATCAATAAAATCAGAACGCTCCGAGGCATGGCATAAATAGGCAATTTACCATATTTAAATTTAGCCTCGCCCAGCCTGATACACTTTTCCCGGGGCGACAAAAACAATTTTCATGAGGCGTTCTGACACCGTAAGTCTCCCCCTGTATATTTAAAGGAGGCCCTGCATCAGACTTTAAAAAGATTTTATATTAAAAATGTTTTTATTAACGAAATGCTTATATATGTGTAATAACGTTGGATTTTAAGACCAAACAATTGTCCCTGCAAGTATGAGTCATTGGGTGGTATTAATTTGTACGATACAATAGATATCCTACACGAAAAGTCAAAATGGGAAGACGACCGCATCATCCTAGAAGAGGTTCTCTGGGCTACAGCCCGAGAAAGAGAGCAGCATCACAAATCCCCCGGCTAAGGTCCAGGGTAGATTCAAGTGGTACAAAAATACAGGGGTTCTTAGGGTACAAGGCAGGGGTGACCCATGTCTCAATGATTGATGATTTTTCTCACAGTCTCACTCATGGTGAAGAGATTTCAACAGCGGCAACCGTAATAGACGCGCCCCCTTTGAAGGTCTCTGGGATGAGGGTTTACATAAGGGACACTAGGGGCCTAAAGGTATTAAAGGAAACATGGCACGATAAACCCGAAAGCGACCTTTCCCGTGTTTTTCCAATCCCAAAAAAATTCAAAAGTAACATAGATGACGTCGAGAAATCGTTGGATAAGGCAGATGAGCTACGGTTAATCGTCTGTTCACAGCCGAGGCTTTCCGGAGTCTCAAAAAAGAGGCCGGATCTTATGGAATACGGGGTTGGAGGGAGCATAAGCGAAGCATTTGAGTACTCAAAGGCTTTGCTAGGTAGGGAGATAAAGGCATCTGACGTATTTTCAGAGGGTGCCTATACCGATGCTATCGCCATAACAAAGGGGAAAGGGTTTATGGACCCGGTAAAAAAGTGGGGTGTAAAGATTCTTCCAAGAAAGACCAGGAAGGGACATAGGACCGCTGGAAATCTGGGCCCATGGCATCCGGCTGCAATGATGTGGACTGTTCCTACCTCCGGTCAGATGGGATATCATCAGAGGACTGCACACAACCTTCGGATTTTAAAGATCGGGACTAAAGAAGAGGACATAACGCCCAAGGGAGGATTTTTAGGGTATGGTAAAGTTACTGGGGATTACATACTCCTGAAAGGTTCTATACCCGGACCCAGGAACAGACTCATAAGGCTCAGGCCTGCTATCAGGGCCCCCACGAGGGCAATTGATGGCGTTCCCAATATAACATTCATAAGCAGGGCATCAAAACAGGGCGCATAACAATGAAAACAAACGTTTATTCATTACAGGGGAAAAAGGCAGGAACTATAGAGCTTCCACCGGTTATGGACGAAGATATACGTCCAGATTTGATAAAGAGGGCCGTGCTTTCCAGCCAGACGGCAAGATACCAGCCCCAGGGAAGAGACGTTTTTGCGGGCAAGAGGACATCCGCCAAATCTGTAGGCCCAGGAAAGGGGGTATCGAGGGTCCCACGGGTAAAAGGAAGCGGATATTCGGCTGGAGGAAAAGGGGCGTTTATCCCTCATGCCGTGGGCGGAAGAATTACGCATCCCCCAAGGACCGAAAAGCAGATAATAAAAAAGATAAATGTCAAGGAGCGCAGGAAGGCCACAAAATCTGCAATTGCTGCCACTGGATTAAAAGAACTCGTTGAAAAGCGCGGGCACTTGATAAGCCGGATCCCTGAGATACCCGTCATCATAGAAGATGAGCTCGAGGGCCTAAAAAGCTCAAGAGAGGTAAAGGATTTTTTTTCAAAACTTGGGCTTTCGGAAGATGTGGAGAGGGCAAAAATTACCAAAATCCGTGCAGGCAAGGGCACGCTTCGGGGCAGGAAATACAGAAAAAAGAAGAGCGTTCTTATTGTTATCTCTGAAGATAAGGGATTATCAACAGGTTCTGGGAATTTTCAAGGGGTGGATGTAGTAAAGGCAGATAATCTCGGTGTTGAGCATCTGGCTCCCGGTACTCATTACGGCAGGCTCACAGTTTATACAAAGTCTGCGATAAAGACACTTTCGGAGAGGTTTAAATGAATCCATTCGACGTTGTCATACACCCAGACGTTACAGAAAAGTCCATGAAGCTTTTAGAGTCTGAAAACAAACTGGTCTTTGTCGTATCTATAAAGTCAGATAAGGGCAATATCCGAAAAGCAGTAGAAACATTGTACGAGGTTAAAGTAGAAAACGTTAATACCCTAGTTACTCCCAAAGGGATTAAAAAAGCATATATAAAGCTCTCGCCTGATTCCAATGCAGAAGAGGTCGCAACGAGGGTTGGAATATTTTAGAGGAAAGTTAATGGGAAAAAGAATAACATCACAAAGGCGCGGAAAAGGAACCAGCGTATACAAAGCTCCATCGCATAAGTACCGTGGGGAAGTAAAACACCGAAAAATCGACGAAAAAGAAAGAACCGGGGCGGTAATTGGCAGCATAATTGATATTATTCCTGACCCTGCAAGAACTGCACCCATTGCAAAAATAAAATTCGAAGGCGGGGAAAAAGACATCGTCCTGGGTGTGGAGGGAATGCAGGTAGGTGATGAAGTGGCATATGGGGTAAATGCTGAAATAAAGAGGGGAAATACTCTGCCGCTTTATAGGATTCCTGAGGGGACGCCTGTATCAAATGTGGAGAAACTTCCTGGGGATGGTGGAAAATTCATAAGGGCCTCTGGTAGCTATGGCCTAATTGTTAGTCATGAGGGTAAAACTGTTGTGCTTCAGATGCCGTCAGGAGAGCTCAAAACTGTGCATTCAATGTGCAGGGCGACCATAGGCATAATAGCCGGAGGCGGAAGGACGGACAAGCCGATATTAAAAGCTGGAAAGAGGTGGCATATGCTGAGGCCAAGGGCAAAATACTGGCCGATAGTAAGGAAGGTTGCCATGAACCCGGTGGCACATCCCCATGGAGGGGCCTCTGGATCTCCGGGAAAGCCCACAAGCGTTTCGAGAAATACACCTCCTGGAAGAAAAGTTGGGCTTATTGCACCAAGAAGGACCGGGAGGAGATAACATGGCAAAACAATTTCTTTTTATGGGTCACAACATTGACGAATTAAAGACCATGTCAAATGAAGAGTTCGTCGACATGCTGTTATCCCGTCAAAGGCGATCATTTAAGCGCGGCCTCACCCCTGTCAAAAAGAAGCTCCTTGAGAAGGTAAAGAGAGTAAATAATGGAGAGAAAATAACTCTTAGAACGCACTCCCGGGACATGATTGTAACGCCCATAATGGTGGACCATACGATTGGGGTGCACAATGGAAAGGAGTTTATCAGTGTCAAGATACAACCTGAAATGGTGGGCCATTATCTAGGGGAATTTTCTCTCACAAGAAATAGAGTCAATCATGGGACACCTGGAATGGGTGCAACTAAATCCAGTTTATACATACCACTTAAGTGATTATCATGGGAAGATTTGGCTATTCTTTGAAAATAAAGGGCGACGAAGCAGAGAAAACTGCAAAGGCAATAGGAAGGGAACTAAGGATTTCTCCGAAGTCTTCTGTTGAAATATGCAGTGAAGTGAGGAAAAAGAGCGTTGATAAAGCAAAGGATTTTTTAAATGATGTCCGCCAGATGAATAAACCGGTGACGTTTGCCAGGTTCAACAAAGGGGTGGCACACAGAAGGGGGCTAAAAAGGGGCTTTGCCGGAAAATATCCTGTGAAAGCTGCCTCACTGATACTCAAGGTTTTAGAGAGTGCTGAGATGAATGCCGAGTTCAAAGGACTTGACACAGAACGACTTTATATTAGGCATATTTCCACACAGAGGGGGCGGATTATACGGGGGATACGGCCCAGGGCTTTCGGAAGGGCCTCTCCTCACAATGAACAGACATCAAACATTGAGGTCATGTTAGCGGAAAGGTGAAAGTAGTGGGAATCAAGAGAAAATTTATAGCTGATAATTATCGAAAGTTAGAAGTAAAAGAGTTTCTTGAGGATGGACTTGACAGAGCCGGATGTGGTGAGATAGACATTCAAAGAACCCCTCTTGGCACAAGGGTTATCGTATTTGCTCAAAGACCTGGATTAGTGATAGGAAGAAAAGGGGGCTCTATCAGAAAATTTACAAATATTTTACAGACCAGATATCACATAGACAATCCTCAAATTGAGGTAAATGAGCTGGATATATCAGAATTAAACGCGAAGGTAATGGCAAAGAGCGTGGCCTCTGCTATTGAAAGAGGCATCCATTTCAGGAGGGCGGCGTACACGGCCCTTAGGCGCATCATGGAAGCAGGGGCTCGGGGAGTAGAAATCAAGGTCTCCGGGAAGCTTACAGGGGATAGGTCAAAAACTGTAAAATTTATGGATGGTTCTATGAAACATTGCGGTGAGCCGGCACTTTTGTATGTAGATGTCGGGAAGGCAAATGCCTCGCCAAAGCCCGGCATCATAGGAGTCACTGTAAAGCTCATACCCCCTGGAGTGAGGCTTCCTGATGAGATAGTGTTTTTAGAAAAGGAAACTGAAAAACCCGAGGAAATCTCTGTTGTTGACGATGACAAGGAAATAAAACCTGAGAAAGTAGAAAGAAAGGCCGAGAAAAAGAAACCAGAAGGCGAAGAGACAGAAAAACCTGAAGAGGCTCCTAAAAAAGCACCCAAGGCCAAAAAGACCGAGGAGAAAAAGAAATCAGTAAAAAAAGATGAAGAAAAACCTGAAGAGGCCCCTAAAAAAACACTCAAGACAAAAACTGCTGTGGAAAAAAAGAAAGCAGTAAAAAAAGAAGAACCGAAAAAGACTAAAAAAGCTACGGCAAAAACTTCTGCAAAACCTAAAAGTACCAAATCTGTAAAAAAGAAGGCCAGTTCAAAGCCAAAGCAAAAAAAAGAGGTAAAGTAAGATGGCAATACTGAGAAGTGCGGAAATAAGGGATATGTCAGAAGAAGAGGTCGATGAAAAAATATTCGAGCTTAAAGGCGAGCTTCTCCGTGAGAAGACCAAGATAGCCTCTGGCGGCGTTGCTGATAATCCAGGAAGGATCAAAGAGATAAGGAGGACAATAGCAAGAATCCTGACGATAAAAAGGGAAAATGAAGGAGTAAAAAAATAGATGGGTGTCTGTGACGTTTGTGGTTTACCAGAAGAATTATGCGTTTGTGAGGACATTGCAAGAGAAGCTCAGAAGATAAATGTGTATACGACAAGAAGAAAGTTCGGAAAGCTCATGACCGTTGTCGAGGGAATGAACGATCGGAACATTGATTTAAAAGAGCTTCTCAAAACCCTAAAGACCGATTGTGCCTGCGGGGGTACCACAAAGGAAAGCAGAATAGAACTCCAAGGCGACCATAAGAAAAAGGTAAAGAAAATGCTGATGAAGATAGGATTTAACGAGGACCTCATAGAATTGCGATGATAAAAATCACACCAAAAACCCTGACAAAGCATGAACTCATTGGACTAAAATGCAGGATAGTTCGTGCGTCAAATCCCGAAATAATCGGAGTAGAAGGAACAGTTGTAGACGAGTCAAAAAATATGATTGTGATAGAAAATAGCAAGAAGAGAATGATACCAAAGAAGGATGCTTTCTTTGAGTTTAAGCTAAAAGAAAATATAATCATTGACGGAAGGCGTCTTCTGGGAAGGCCGGAAGACCGGGTAAGTATTAGGTGATAGATATGAAATCACAGACATCGGAAAAAAAATGTGAGGATAAGAACTGCCCCAGCCACGGCAATCTGAAGGTAAGGGGGCAGATTATCCGGGCCCGTGTGGTAAGCGATAAGATGCGAAAAACTGTAGTTGTACAAAAAGACTATCTGAGGTATCTAAAAAAATTTGAAAGAAGTGAAAAGAGAAAATCGCGTATTTTGGCACATAACCCCGGTTGCATAGGCGCAGCCGTAGGTGACCGGGTAACAATAATGGAGTGCCGACCGCTGAGCAAGTCCAAGTCTTTCGTAATTATTGAGAAGGAGAACTAAAATGCAGTCGTTAAAAGCGAAAATTACTAGAGCCCTTCCTACTGGTGCAAGGCTTGACGTTGTAGACAATTCCGGCGCCAAAATAGTCGAGATTATATCCGTCATTGGTTACAGAGGCGTTAGACGGAGGCTAAGCAAGGCAGGAATCGGGGATCTTATTGTAGCTTCAGTAAAGAAGGGAAATGTCGAGATGAGAAAGCAAAAGGTCAACGGGATAGTTGTCAGGCAGAAGAAGGAATACAGAAGAAGAGATGGCACAAGAATCAAATTCGAAGATAATGCAGTGGTAATAACAAATGAGGATGGCGAGCCTAAAGGTTCTGGCATTAAGGGTCCCATTGCAAAAGAGGCTGCCGAGAGATGGTCAAAACTTGCCAGCATGGCCAGCATAATAGTGTGATTTTATGGAAAAGAGTAAACAACCACGAAAACAGAGAAAAGCCCTTTTCAAAGCAAAGCTTCACCAAAAACAGAAGCTACTAAGGTCTACCCTCTCAGATGATCTGAGGGAGTCATACCATAAACGGTCCTGCGGGATAAGAAAGAAGGATAAGGTCCGGGTTATGAGAGGTGACTTTAAAGGCCATGAAGGGGCAGTTGAGAAGGTACTCCTAAAAAAGGGGACAGTTCATGTCTCAGGAGCTACCAAAAAAAAGGCAAGTGGGACAGAACGCTTCTATCCAATACACACGTCAAATCTGATGATTATAAAACTCGACCTAAAAGATGAAAGACGGCGAGAAATACTTGAGAGGTAAAACATGGGAAAGCACTTAAAAAGACTCAATGCTCCAAGACGCTGGAAGATACCGCGCAAGAGAAATACCTGGGTGGTAAAACCCAGGGCTGGCCCTCATAGACTTATGGACTCCCTGCCCCTGCTCCTCGTAGTGAGGGAGTATTTGGGCCTTGCCGAAACCAAAAGAGAAGCAAAGAGGATAATTACGAAAGGCAAGATACTTGTCGACAATCAGGTTAGGGTTGATTATCGATTTCCAGTAGGGCTTATGGATATCATAGAGATCCCACAGGCCAGGGAAAGAAGGATTGTACTCTTAGACGAAAAAGGAAACATTATCCTAAAAAAGATTTCAAAGAAAAACACAAAGTCCAAGCTATGCAAGATAAAAAACAAGACGATTCTTAAGGGCGGGAACGTCCAATTGAATCTCCATGACGGGAGTAACATCCTAGTTAAGGTGAAAAAACCAGGCTCCGCAAAAGAGGACGTTTATAAGACCAAAGATTCTATTCAAATTGACCTTAAAACCAGAAAGATTTCCACTCATATCCCCTATAAAAAGAACAGTATGGTGTTGGTCATCGGAGGAGCGCATGGTGCCAGCGTTGCAAAGATTGATGAAATCATAGGTCTTAATAGCCCCCAGCCCAACACCGTTTTATTAAGCTCTGGTAAGGAGAAATTCCAGACAATCGAAGACTATGTTTTTGTCATCGGCGAAAAAGAACCCGTCATACAAGAGGTGGCAAAGTAAAGTGAATCCGATGAGAGCACCCCTTATTTCTAAAGCCACTGTTAATATGGGCGTGGGCGAGGGCGGTGAGGCACTTGCGAAGGCCGAGACGCTGCTGGAAAAACTTACAGGTCAAAAACCAAAGAGGAACTTTGCAAAACTCACTGAACCTAGCTTTGGGTTAAGAAAAGGGCTTCCTATCGCATGTAAGGTTACATTAAGAAACGAATCTGCAAGTAAATTTCTAAAAGATGCATTTGTCGCAATTGATAACAAACTAAAAAAATCAAGTTTTGATGGTCAGGGAAATGTTTCATTTGGCATAAAGGAGCATATCGATCTTCCAGGCATAAAATATGACCCGAAAGTAGGTATATTTGGAATGGATGTTTGCCTTACAGTGGAGCGTCCTGGCTACCGGATAAAACGAAGAAGAATTCAATGTGCAAAGCCCTCAAAGCATCATCAGGTCAAGGTAGATGACTCAATAGACTTTTTAAAATCAAAA
>JAZFTU010000151.1:0-9795 GCA_036446855.1 Hydrothermarchaeaceae archaeon (SeqCode)
ATAATGTGCTATAACAGATTATAGTAACCTGTAATTAAAAGGTATTTTTAGATATACCTTTATTATCCCCTTTCACCCAATCAACAGAATATGATTATCGACTCCCACAATCATGTCGGTGGCCCCGATAAAGGAGACGGAGCGAAGCAATCCCATGAAGACATAATCGCGGTTATGGACCGGATTGGAATTGATAAAGCCGTAATCTTTCCTTTCAACGAGATGGAACCGGGCATCTCCTTTTCCAATGCTAACAGCTACATACTGGAGGGCGTAAGAAAATATCCTGACCGCCTGGTAGGGTTTGCACGCCTGGACCCAAACTTTAAAGAAGCTGCCGTAAGGGAGGCCGAAAGGGCCGTAGCCTCTGGACTTTCTGGAATCAAACTCCATCCGAAAGGTCAGAATTTTCCCACGTCCCACCCCTGGGCCTTAAAAATAGTTGAGAAATCTGCAGAGCTCGGCGTGCCTGTGGTCTTTGACAACGGAAAGGACATCTCCCCAAACAGGGAAATTGCAAAGCTGGCCGAAGTTGAAGGGTCGGTGATAATACTCGCCCACATGAGGGGGGAAGATTTCATAGAGGTAACAGAGGAAAACGAAAACGTCTATCTTGGAACCGTAAAGGCCGATGTCATGGATGTCGAAAAGGCAATAGCTGCCCTCGGGCCGGAGAAGATTATTGCAGGCTCGGACTCGCCCTATGCAAGCATGGAAGAAGAGATGATAAAAAAATTCGAGCGAATCGATACAGTATCGGGGAGGGACAAAAGGCTGATTAAGGGAGAAAACATGGCAAAGCTCCTCGATATTTCATAATTTTTATGAAGTTCTCATAACTATCTTTTTATATAGTTATATTAAAAGGAAGTTATAAAGTAGGAGTTGGCATGATGGCGGATAGAGACGAAAAAATAAAAAGCGTATTAGAAACTATAAAAGAAAATGACGTTTACTTTGTGAAATTCCAGTTCACCGATATTTTGGGGATACTTAAAAGCTTTGCAGTTCCGGCGACAGAGCTGGAAGTTGGGTTTGACGAGGGCATGGGATTTGATGGTTCCTCCATTTCGGGATATACCCCGATTGAGGAATCTGACATGATTGCAATGCCTGATTTGGACACCTTCTCAATAATTCCATGGAGGCCGCAGGAAAAAAAGGTTGCCCGGGTGGTATGTGACGTTCAGACCCCTGACGGAAAGCCGTTTGAGGGCGACCCCAGGTACGTTTTGAAGCGGAATTTGGAGGAAGCAAGAAAGAAGAACTTTGTAATGAACGTCGGCCCTGAGCTTGAGTTTTTCATTTTCAAATCTTTTGATAGTCCAGAGTCTACAGACGTTGGAGGATACTTTGATTTACTGCCACTCGACGAAGCTGAAGATATCAGGAGAGATGCCATCTTCGCCTTAAATCAAATGGGCATAACTGTGGAATATTCACACCATGAAGTTGCACCATCGCAGCATGAAATCGATCTGAGGTATACAGATGCCCTGAGTATGGCAGATTATGCCCTTACCTACAAGATGGTGTTAAAGGCAATTGCAAGGAAATATGGGCTTTACGCAACCTTCATGCCAAAACCTCTTTTCGGTGAAAACGGCTCTGGAATGCATACGCACCAGAGTCTCTTTTATGCCGACAGCGGTAAGAATGCCTTCCACGACAATAACGACCCGGAGGGATGGTTCCTTTCAGACGTGGCCAAGCATTACATAGCAGGTCAGATGGTGCATGCGAGAGAGATTACGGCAACCCTGGCACAATTTGTCAATTCTTACAAGAGGCTTGTTCCCGGATATGAGGCCCCCGTATACGTCTCCTGGGCAAGGAGAAACAGGTCGGTCATGATAAGGGTTCCCCTCTACAAACCAGGAAAAGAAAAGGCAACGAGGGCAGAATACAGGGCCCCGGACCCCGCCTGCAACCCGTACCTGGCCTTCTCTGCCATGCTGGCAGCAGGCCTGGACGGTATTGAGAAGAAAACCAAGCTTCCCCCGCCCATTGAAAAAGATATCTTCCACTTAACTCCAAAAGAAAGGAAGGGATACGGCATAACAGAGCTCCCCGGAAACCTTGGAGAGGCAATAGCAGAGTTCGAAGGCTCAAAGCTTATGAAAAAGTGTCTCGGAAAGCATGTCTTTGAAAACTTTTTGAAGCTCAAAAAGGAAGAATGGGATGATTACCGGACGAGTGTCCACCAGTGGGAGATAGACAGATATTACAAACTCCTCTGAGTGGATTTTGGAGTTTTCGTTCCGGTGCAATTGCTCATATTATGAGCAGCACTTAATTATTCACAAAAACCTTTTTTAAGAATACATTTACATATATAGTGAACCAAAATCGCCTAGGTGGACTTATGGAAAAAGAAAAATTAAAGGACATACCGGTATACTGGGGATGCACATTTACCCATAACTTCCCGTTTCTAATAGATTCTACCAGGATGATGTTCAAAAAGATTGGCATACGGCCAGTAGATATCGAGGATACCGGATGCTGTCCGGACCCGGTTTACATGAAAACGCTCGGCGATGATTTAAATTTGGCGCTATCTGCCAGGAACCTTGCGCTGGCAGAAAGGGAGGGTCCCGAATTTCTGATCCCATGCAACGGCTGCTTTAATGTCCTAAAAGGAGCGCAAACAAAGCTGAAAGACCCGAACCTGAGGGCGAAAATAAACAATTTCCTTTCAGATGGGGAAGCGTATCAAGGGGACACAATGCCAGTGCACATCCTAGACCTTCTTTGTTCAAATCTTCAGAATATCAAAGACTCTGTAAAAAGGCCCCTCGGCCTGAAAGTTGCCGTACATTATGGATGCCACTCCCTCTACCCCCGTCCGGCAGTCGCACAGGACAACCCGGAGGACCCTTCTTCTCTTGATGCCATAGTTGAGGCCACGGGCGCAAAAAGCGTAAAGTACGAGGGAAAGCTCGACTGCTGCGGCGTAGGCATTATTGCATTTAATATAAAAGAGTCCAACAGCATCCTTGCAGAAAAGCTGGACAGGATAAAAGGGGCTGCCGACTGCATAGTAACCGCGTGCCCTGCATGTTTCCTCAGATTGGATGCTCCCCCGGAGGCCCTAAAAGAGCTCTCAGTACCTGTAATCCACCTGAGTGAACTATTGTGCCTTGCATTTGGAATTCCTCCAGAAAAGCTGTTTTTTGAGGGGCATATGACAGACGTATCTCCCGTAATTGATAAGCTTGAAATTGACCCTGAAGGACTTAAGCTTGTCAAAAAGCACTTTGACTACGGCCTTCTGTCGCATCACTGCGGCGCCTGCAGAAAGGAATGCACAGCAAGCGTCAAGTCCCGTGATACCCAAAATCCTTTCGATCCGTTGAATGTAGTAGACGAGCTTCTCCGGGGCAGGTTCTATGAAGTGCTCAAAAGTAAGGACGTATGGCGCTGCCTCCAGTGCGGAAAATGTGAGGACAGATGCCCCAACAACTGTGGACTTGCAGATGTTTTTGTAAAACTAAGAGAGCTTTTGGGAGATCTCGAAAAACCTCCAAGGGTCATAGAAGACAAACTTACCACCCTGCAAAAGACTGGCTACGCGGTTCCAAAAAGGATAGGCATCAGAAAGAGGATGGGCATTGGACCGGCACCAGAAATCGATGCGTCATCCATTGCCAAAATTATTGAAAATATAAAAAGGGGTGAGTGAATATGCAGGATATGCCAGCTTTTACTAAAAAACCAGGTGGGGAAAGGGATACCGGCGCATGCGGGATTTCGGCCCTCTTTAACATGGACTTAAAACCTGTGGGTGGAAAAAATATAATGGACATGATATGCGTCATGCGAGAGAGGGAAAACGGCCAGGGGGCAGGATTTTCTGCCTACGGCATATTTCCGAAAAATAAAGACGAGTACTGCCTTCAGCTTATATTAGAAGACCTTCCGGACTGCGATCCCACTAAAGAAAGGGTAGAAGAGTTCCTAAAAGAGCACGCCGATATTGTAAAAGACGAACGCGTGCAAACAAAAAAGAACGTGTTTAGAGACCGCCCGGAAATATGGCGCTTTTTTGTAAACCCTAGTGGCAAACACGGAGATTCACCTGACGACCAGATGAAAGACATTATGATGTGCATCAACGATTCCATGGCAGGGGCATTCTGCATGAGCGGCGGCAAAGATATGGCGGTCTTCAAGGGAGTTGGGTGGTCAAGCGAGATTGCAGAATTCTATAAAGTAGAGGACCTGAAAGCCTACATGTGGAGCTTTCACTCCAGGTTTCCTACAAATACCCCCGGATGGTGGGGCGGTGCCCATCCGTTCTCTATCCTGGGCCATTCCATTGTGCATAACGGCGAGATTACATCCTATGGCACGAACGTAGGATATCTCAAAGAACTCGGATATCTATGCAGGCTTATGACTGACACTGAACCCCTGATATACATATTCGACTACATCGTAAGAAAGAGCGGGTATCCGCCAGGGATTGCCCTTCAGATGGCAACAATGGCAATGGCCCCACCCTATTGGAGGGATATCGACAGGATGCCCCCCCT
Organism: Hydrothermarchaeaceae archaeon (SeqCode); assembly: GCA_036446855.1. GTDB lineage: Archaea > Hydrothermarchaeota > Hydrothermarchaeia > Hydrothermarchaeales > Hydrothermarchaeaceae > JAHJSX01. The sequence goes on from JAZFTU010000151.1 coordinate 4,539, forward strand.
GCTCAAGAAATGGGTAAAATCCATAAGGATAATCCACAGGTGGGCCCTTGCTAACGGGCCTTTTAGCATTGTTATAACAACAGACCACCCGGAACCTACAATGATTGGCCACTCTGACAGGAAGAAGCTCCGCCCCTTGATTGCGGCCCTCTCCGAAGATAAAAGCACTTTTTATCTCTCAAGTGAGCTTAACTCGATTCACGAGATTGACGACACCAGGAACTACTGGCAGCCAGACCCTGGAATGCCGGTAATAGCAACAAAAGAGGGACTCCTCCAGAAAGGTGCGGGAGAAGACCTAAAAAGATTTGCATCGCACCTGGGGGAGAAAAAATGACGACAGTAAAAGACAAGATGCTCCCCCGGTTCCGGGTGAATATAGACTATGAGAAGTGCATAAAATGCGGGAGGTGCGGCGAGAACTGTACGTATGACGCCATTATCTTCAACAAAGAGGACGACAAGCCGATAGTAAAAAATACTGGAAACTGCGTATCCTGCCAGAGGTGCGTTACCTTCTGCCCCAAGGACGCCATTGAGATTGTCCCATATCCCGTCACCTTTGCACCCCATGAAACATGGACACCGTATCACATCCGCAGCATCATGGAGCAGGCAAGGACTGGAAGCGTCCTTCTCTCAGGTATGGGAAATGACAGGCCGTATCCTATGGTCTTCGACTACCTCGTATGGGATGCGTGCCAGGTCACCAACCCTGCTATCGATTCCCTGAGGGAGCCAGTGGAAACCAGGACCTACATTGGCAGAAAGCCAAAGAATCTCTCGATAAAAGAAAACAACGGCAAATTCGAACTTGGAGACCTCCCTCCAAATATCCCTATTTCTACTCCGATTATCATAGGGCACATGTCCCTTGGGTCATTGAGCTATAACGCTATAACCGCTATGTACCGTGCCGTAAAGAAAGTGGATACTATGATGGGCACTGGCGAAGGTGGACTTCATAAGGACCATTATCCATATAAAGATAATCTCATAGGAGAGATAGCTAGCGGCAGATTCGGGGTGACCCCAGAATATCTTCAAACGGGCGCACTTGAGATCAAAATCGGGCAGGGTGCAAAGCCCGGCCACGGGGGCCAGCTCCCGGGCGAGAAGGTAACTCAACTTATATCCAGTACCCGGATGATTCCCCTGGGAACCGATGCCTTAAGTCCGAATCCGCAGCACGACATCTACTCCATAGAGGATTTGAAAACTCTTATTTCTGCCCTCCACGAAGCGACAGAGTATCAAATGCCCGTAGGCGTTAAGATAGCCGCAGTAAACAACGTTGCGGCAATAGCTTCGGGGATTGTTAGGGCCAACGCAGATTTCATGACTATCGACGGCTTTCGCGGAGGCACAGGCGCCGCCCCCAGGGTTATTAGGGATAATGCAGGAATACCGATTGAACTTGCCATAGCCTCGGTTGACCAGCACTTGAGAAATGAAAAAATAAGGCACAAGGTAACTTTGGTCGCAGGAGGAGGTTTAAGGTCTTCTTCTGACCTCATAAAAATTATCGCCCTTGGCGCTGACGTGGGCATGATTGGCACTGCCCCCTTAATAGCACTTGGCTGCAAGGTCTGCCAGCAGTGCCCTACAGGAAAGTGCTCCTGGGGCATTGCCACAGGGAGCCCAGTTCTCGGAAATCGGATAGATGTCGACTGGGGCGAGAAAAGAGTGGCAAACATGCTCAATTCCTGGACGGAGGACTTAAAGGAAGTACTGGGCACCATGGGTATCGATGCCGTAGAGAGCTTTGTCGGCAACAGAGACCGGCTCCGTTATATAGGTCCCAACCAGGCAGAGGCAGAAATTCTCGGGGTCAGGCATGCAGGAGAGCGCATTGGCGTTGGAGGCGAGTAATGACAAAAAAAATAGAAATTGATGCAAGGCCCAATGGATGCAAGCTCTATCACAGGGACTTGAACGTGCGGATAAGAAAGGCGATTTTAGACGGTTTTGATTGGATAGTTCTGAGAAATGTAATGGGCCAGAGGTTTATAGGCGCCGGCATGGAGAAAAACTGCACCATTGAGATTTTTGGGGATGCCGGTCTCGACCTCGGGGTCTTTTCCAATAAACTTAACATCATTGTCCACGGCTCATCAGAGTACCTCCTGGGAAACACGCTGAATGGAGGAGAAATCGTAGTCTACGGCGATTCATGGGACATTACTGGCATGGGTGCAAGAGACGGCAGGATATTTATAATGGGCGAGGGGGGCAGCAGAATAGGCATCCACATGAAAGAATTCGGCGATACGAGACCAGTAATATGCTATGGCGGTACTGTAAAGCAATACTGCGGCGAGTATATGGCCGGAGGCATCATTGTTGTTTTGGGATTGGATTTTAAGGACGCCATTATAGATCCAAAAAAACCTGTTGGAAAGGACAACATCGATGGGGAGAAAGTAAAGAACGCGAAAGGCGATATCGTCCAAAGCGACCTGGGAGGGGGGATTCACGGAGGAGCAATTTACATCAGGGGCACGGTTCCAGACTCTCTTTTAGGGGTCTATGCAGTGAAGGGTGATGCGGACGAAGAGGATAAAAAGATACTAAAGCCCATAATAGAAAGATTTTGCGAACTTTTTAACGTATCTCCTGAGTTCGTATGGGACGCAAGTTTCACAAAGGTATGGCCAATATCCTCAAGGCCTTTTGGCAAGCATTACACTACAACTCCAATTTAATTTATGTGCGGGATTATAGGCGTCTTCAACGATATCGAAGCGAAAAGCAAGGTTATAGGCGGACTGGGTATACTCAAAAACAGGGGACGGGACGGTTTTGGCGTCTGCACTAGAGAGCAGGCGAGTTATTCAAAAGATATTTCAGGATTAAAAATTTCGGATGCAAAGGAGGCTTTTGGCCACTCCCTTCATTCTGTCGTAAGCCTGGTTTTTCAGCCCATTATAAAAAGAGGAAGGTTTGTCTCAAATCTGGAGATTTACAACTGGAGAGAATTAAACAAAAAATACGGATTTTGCGCCCGGAACGATTCTGAACTGCTTTTGGATTTAATCGAGAAAAAAGGCACAGATAAATTGCCGGAAATCCTTGAGGAGATAAGAGGAGTCTATGCCTTTGCCTATTGGAATGGCGACTTCGTCTATCTTGCAAGAGATATTATTGGTGTAAAACCGCTCTGGTATTCAATGAGTCCAGGCTTTGCATTTGCCTCTGAAAAAAAGGCACTTTCCTTTTGTAGAGACGTTGTGGAATTAAACCCAAGAGAGATACTTTGCTACGATATAAAAACCGGAAGCGTTAAAAAAATCAGGCGTAAATTTTTTGAGATAGTGCCAGAAGCTGGAGGGAACATCCAAAGGACACTGGGAAAGCTCATTATTGACGCGGTGAAAATAAGGGTGCCTGAAAGGAAATTTGGCCTTCTGTTTTCAGGGGGGGTTGACTCTGCTATTCTCGCGCATTTATTAAAGGAATCGGGCGTAGAATTCACCTGCTATACGGCAGCCCTGGACAAAAGTGCTAAAGATTTGATATATGCAAAAAAGGCCGCTAAAAAAATGGGGCTTAGATTGAGAAGCAGGGTTGTCGGAATCGAGCGGCTTGAGGAATATCTGCAGGAGGTTGTCCCCCTGATAGAGGACTCAAACGTCGTGAAAGTTGGGGTGGCCCTTCCCATCTATGCAGCATGCGAGATGGCACGGAAGGATGGGTGCCGGGTTATCTTCTCTGGCCTCGGGGCAGACGAACTCTTCGGAGGATACCACAGGCACAAAATGTCTAAAGACGTAAACAAAGACGGCCTATCAGACATACTAAAGATGTACGAGCAGAACACCTACCGGGACGATGTCATAACAATGAGCAACAATCTGGAACTCAGGGTTCCATTCCTTGACATGGAACTTGTAGATTTTGCCCTAAAGATTCCTGCAAGGCACAAAATCCATGGACAGGAAAATAAGATAATCCTGCGAAAACTTGCCGAGAGTCTCGGCATAAGTAGGGACATCGCCTGGAGAAAAAAGATGGCCGCCCAGTACGGAAGTAGATTTGACCACGGGGTAGAGAAGCTCGCAAAAAGGCGGGGACTTTCGAAATCAGAATATCTAAAATCATACAGGAGAGAGAACGTAAGATTGGGGGTTTTATCTGGCTCGGGAAAGGACAGCATCTATGCCCTGCATGTCATGGAAAGACAGAACTATCCTGTTCTGTGCTTGATATCTCTAGTTAGTAGAAATCCCGAATCCTATATGTTTCATACGCCAAACGTAGGTCTTGCCAAGCTTCAGGCAGAAGCTCTGGGCATCAGCCACATAGAGCAAAAAACAGATGGAGTAAAGGAAAAAGAACTTAAGGATTTAGAAAAGGCCCTGAGAAGTGCAAAAGAAGTATGCCGGATAGAAGGCGTTGTCACAGGGGCCATATACTCCAACTACCAGAGGGAAAGAATTGAAAGAGTGTGCGATAGAGTGGGCCTTAAAATATTTTCACCATTATGGCACATTGACCAGGAGGAGGAGATGAGAGAGGTTGTGAGGGACTTTGAGATTGTGTTTTCAAGCGTTGCGGCATACGGGCTTGACAGCTCGTGGCTGGGGCGGAGAATTACTCAGACAGACGTTGACAGGCTGGTCCAGCTCGACAAAAAAATCGGGATAAACATTTCTGGGGAGGGAGGAGAGTTTGAAAGCCTGGTCCTTGACGGCCCCCTCTTTGAAAAGAGGATAAAAATAATTGACTTTGAGATAATAGAGGAAAAAAATTCTGCGAAGATGGTTGTGAAAAGTGCCCGGCTGGTTGATAAGTAAGTTATTCTGCCTTTTCGAAGGCATCCTTGGGCGCATTACAAACAGTGCGGTTCAGTCTATCGAAAGCTCGTCAAAGGAGGTTCCATCGCCGTCCTCATCGTAAATGTAGCTACATACGGTGCACCGATACTTCGCCATCATATCGCCTTCTACTCGAATTTCTCGTGAAATTTTCTGACTTCCTGGGCAAACGTCCTGCCAAAATCGTAGCCCGATTCATAATCATCCTTATCCGGACTATACAACACCTCGTAGCCGGGGTCAATCACTTCCACTTTCATCGAGCTAAGGGTTTGCAAGGCTTCCCGGACGCCGCCTCCGCCCCAGCCATAGCTTCCGAAGGCCCCTGTTATGCGATTTGTTGGCCTGAGGCCCTTTAAGTGCTGTAGAAAGTCGGTTACTTTGGGAAACATCCCATTGTTCAGGGTGGGCGTACCTATCAGAAGCCCGCGATATTTCCA
>JAZFTU010000152.1:0-9350 GCA_036446855.1 Hydrothermarchaeaceae archaeon (SeqCode)
CTGTAGTTGAGACCAGCAGCCCTGAGCCTAACTTTAAGGCCACTATTAAAACCAAGCACAAGGGCAAGGTAAAGAAAGTGGATATATACCTGCCGGGAAAGAGAACTGAAAAGTACCTTAAGGCGATGGAACAGGGAAAAGAGCGTAGAAAAGGAACACCGGCTAAAGCAGGGATGCTGGGCTTGATAGGGGCAACGATGACCTTGGCAATAGTTTTGCAGAAGAAAAATTAGAGGCAAAAAGCCCTCTACACCTTTTTTAATTTTTCAAACTGACTGACATTGCAATAGATAGGGCTACTGGATTAAGGTGAATGGGGCAGGGAGCTTTGATGTGGGGAATTAGTCCTACTTTATTGCAGTAAAGTTGGAGAAATGACGTAATTTTCAGAGTTTTTTGATAATTTTAGTTTCGGTAATGATTTCCATGATCTACAAAAGATATAAATTTCTGAAAGTCGAGGGTTCTATGAAATGGCAGAAGATCGCTATCTAAAAAGGACAACAAAAGGCATGAGAGCACCCAGGAGACACATTTTTATGATATCATATAGCTGGATAGGTGCCAATAGTGAAAAAAGTATTTTCAGTGGTAATAATGGCCCTTTATCTCATTTTTTACATTTTGTAAAAGTTGTGGGAGCGTTTTTTTCAAATGTGAAAATAGGGGTTTTGATGAGATGGTCCCGATATGCACATTTTAGAAATATACCTTTTTAAATTTTCATATATCTACATAGTACTTACTACATAAAAAGGGATTCAAATGGGGCCGCCCGGATTCGAACCGGGGTCCATGACTCCCGAAGCCACGAGTATAGCCAAGCTAGCCCACGGCCCCTTTTTCTCAATTTCATATCTATGAAGTTTAATACTTTTGCTTTGATACTCATTGTTCGTCAATTGTCGAATAAGAGTTAGATATTCAACGAAAGTTTTAAATATCCTCGTGGAAAACCAGGAAAAGGTGTTTTGTTGGACATAAAAGAGGAGCTTTCAACCAGGATGGCAGGAGAAATTGTCATTTCAGAAAGTCCTGCCAGGACCATGAAAAAGTGGAGGGGCGTTTTTGGCGCATCCCAATCCGATCTTGCCCTGGGTCTCGGTGTCTCGCCATCGGTTGTAAGCGATTACGAAAGTGGAAGGAGAAAGTCACCAGGTTCAGACTTCATAAAACGTGTCGTAGGTGCGCTCATTGAGGTAGACATGAGCAGGGGCTCACAGGTCTTGAGGGGATATGAAAGGTTCTTTGGCGGTGGCATCAGGTCAAAAGCTGTGATGGATATCAGAGAATTTTCCGTACCATTAACGGCTTTGGACCTCTGCAGGATTGTTCAGGGGACTCTGATTGCCAACGGTGACCTATTAAAAAAGGATATTTATGGATATACTGCCCTTGATGGCCCTCGGGCAATACTTGAAATGACTGCAGATGAGTTTTTAAGGATATACGGACTTACGTCTGAAAGGGCTCTTGTATTCACGAAGGTCTCTAAAGGGCGTTCGCCATTTGTCGCAATACGGGTTTCTCCAATAAAACCTGGCCTTGTGATACTGCATGGGCCTGCGAAAGTAGACCCCCTCGGAGTAAAAATAGCAGAAAAAGAAAGGATACCTGTAATATTGGCAGGGATAAAAAACGCAGACGATATGATAAAAGCGCTGCGGGATAACACCCGGTAGGAGAGCATATGGACGGCGGAATAGTAGGTTACGGTGTATACATACCACGGTACAGAATAAAAGTCGAAGAAATAGCAAAGGTGTGGGGCGGCAATCCCGAAAGTATAAAAAAGGGACTTTTAATATCTGAAAAAGCTGTAGCAAATCTGGACGAAGACACATCTACAATTTCGGTTGAGGCTGCAAGAAACGCTGTAAAGATGGCGGGCATCAATCCAAAAAGAATCGGCGCAATTTACGTCGGTTCAGAAAGCCACCCTTACACGGTCAAGCCCACCGCCACCATAGTTGCAGAAGCAGTAGGTGCAACCCCTGATTTGACCGCCGCGGACTATGAGTTTGCCTGCAAGGCGGCAACCGCAGCAATTCAGACGAGTATGGGCCTCGTATCTTCTGGAATGGTAGAGTTTGCAATGGCAATCGGGGCAGATACTGCACAGGGGGCACCGGGGAATACTCTTGAATATACGGCAGCTTCTGGAGGCGTTGCATATATAATAGGAAAAAAAGACATAGTAGCAAAGCTGGAAGACACGTATTCCTATACCACTGACACGCCGGATTTTTGGAGGAGGGAGGGTCAGGCGTACCCCCGGCATGGGGGAAGGTTTACAGGAATTCCGGCATACTTTAAGCACGTTTCCTCTGCAACAACAGGGCTTATGGACAAACTCCACCTTACACCTGCAGACTTTGACTATGCAGTTTTTCATCAGCCAAATGGGAAGTTCCCAAGAAACGTCGCAAAGTCGCTTGGATTTTCCAGTGACCAGATTAAAGATGGAATGCTTGTGGATAAGATAGGAAATACCTATTCTGGATCCTCCGTACTGGGACTCGCAAATATTTTGGACAAGGCAAAACCGGGGGATAGGATACTTTTGACATCTTTCGGTTCTGGAGCAGGCAGCGACTCGTTTAGTATAGTTGTAGAGGACGCAATAATTGACAAGAGAAACACGGCATCGTCTGTCGAAGATTTCATAAAAGACAAAAAATACGTCGATTATTCAGGTTATGTTAAAATGAGAAGGAAGATAAAGGTGTAAAATGAAGGTTGCAATAATCGGGGTCGGACTTACAAAATTTGGAGAGCTCTGGGACTCTTCTTTTAGCCAGATCTTTTTTGAGGCGGGCACAAATGCTATCAAAGATGCAAATATCGATGGCAAGGACATAGAGGCAATTTTCATTGGAAACATGTCAGGCGGAAGGTTCATTGACCAGGAGCACATATCTTCACTTATCGCAGACCATGCAGGATTGAATCCCATTCCCTCAACTAGAGTAGAGGCCGCATGCGCTTCTGGTGGGCTTTCACTTAGGCAGGGCGTAATGTCCATACTTTCAGGATTCCATGACATAGTGGTTGCCGGGGGCGTGGAAAAAATGACAGATGTCCTGACCGGGCAGAGTACTCATACCCTTGCTACAGCTGCAGATTCGGAGTGGGAAACATTTATTGGCATGACCTTTCCAGGGCTATATGCTATGATGGCAAGAAAACATATGGAGGAATTTGGGACGACCCGAGAACAGCTTGCCAAGGTATCTGTAAAAAATCATGCAAATGCAAAACATAACAAGTATGCCCAATTTCATTTTGATGTAACCGTAGAGGATGTGCTAAATTCGCCTATGGTGGCAGACCCTCTGAGGCTTTTGGACTGCTCTCCGATAACCGACGGCGCTGCATGCGTTATACTTGCATCTGAAAAAAGGGCAAAGGAACTTACTGATTCCCCTGTTTATATTACGGGAAGCGGGCAGGCGTCTGATACGATTGCCCTCCATAACAGGAAGAATATCTCTGTGGTTGATGCTACTGTAAATGCCGCAAGGGAGGCATATAAGAGGGCTGGCCTGACTGCAAAAGATATAGGGGTTGCAGAAGTCCACGATGCGTTTACCATCGGCGAGATTTTGGCAATTGAAGGACTCGGCTTTGTTGACGTAGGAAAAGGTGGGGCCGCCATTGACGAAGAGATTACAAAAATTGGCGGCAAGATTCCAGTAAACACTTCGGGGGGGCTAAAGGCCAAGGGGCATCCTGTGGGCGCTACGGGGATTGCACAGGCAGTGGAAATTGTCCTTCAGCTAAGAGGCAGGGCCAAAGGGAGACAGACTGACGCCGATGTAGGGCTAAGTCATAACGTAGGGGGCTCAGGTGGCACTTCCGTCGTCCATATTTATGAGAAGGGATAGAGATGACCAGTGATATACCCCGATTTTGGAGAAATCTAAAAAGCAGATACAACCTCATAGGGGCCAAATGCATAAACTGCGGCGAGAAATTTTTCCCCCCAAGGCATTTCTGTCCCAAGTGCAGGAGGATGAGCCGGCTAGAGGATTTTAAGATGGAAGGGATAGGAAATGTGGTAACCTATACCATCATTCACACGCCCATGGAGGGTTTTGAAAATCAAGTTCCTTATATACTTGCCATAGTTAAACTCTCTGATGGGCCGACGATTACGACGCAGATAGTGGACTGCGCAATTGATAAGGTAAAGACCGGGATGAAGGTAAAAAGTGTATTTAGGAAGATACAGGAGGACGGAGATGCAGGGCTCATCCACTACGGGTTTAAATTCAAACCAGTGTCCTAATCCGTCACTCCATCTTTCACGACAGCGAATATCGCCTCTCCTTCTGGTAGATTTGGAGAATCTATAAGTCTTGCAACCCTCTTTCCTCCTTTGGATTTCCGAAGATATATCCGGAAGGTGGAAGAGTGTCCTACTATGTGCCCCCCAATTGGTGTTGTCGGATCTCCAAAAAAGAAGTCCGGCCTTGCCATCACCTGATTTGTGACTACCACTGCAAGGTTATAAATATCCGAGAGTTTCTGGAGGTCGTGCATGTGCCTATTAAGCTTTTGCTGACGTCCTGCAAGCATCCCCCTGCCCGTATAATCCGCTCTAAAATGAGAAGTAAGAGAGTCCACGACAATTATGCCGACGTTTTTCTCTTTTAGGAGACTTTCTGCCTTGTCAACAATTATCATCTGATGGTCGCTGTTGTATGCCCTTGCAACTATTATATTTTCAAGCACTGCTTCCGGGTCTACACCTGCTCCCTCTGCCATTTGAATTATTCTCTCTGGTCTGAATGTATTTTCAGTATCTATATATATTACCGATTTTCCCAGTCCATTTTCTTCATCGGGCATCTGGATACTAACCGCAAGCTGGTGGCATATCTGTGTCTTCCCTGAACCAAATTCTCCAAAAAATTCGGTTATCGCCTGCGTCTCGACGCCTCCGCCTAAAAGCCCGTTGAGTGTATCGCTTCCAGTAGATATCTTTTTCATGGTTTTTCTTTTCTCTAGGACCTCGGTACCCGTCATAAACCCCATTTCCATTGAGTCCCTGGCAGCGTTTATTATTTTAACAGCAGCAGCTTCACCAATCCCACTGATTTCTTTTATCTCCACGGGATTTGCGACAGCAATAGATTCTATGCTTTTAAACCCTGCGTCTTTCAATTTATCGGCTGTAGTATCTCCTATTCCAGGTAGTTCTTCTAATTCCATTTCTTACACCTCTTGCTCTTCAATTAAATTTTTGGCTTCTATCTTTGGGTCTGGCCGTAGATTTATATCTTGAACTATCAATTCGTCTTGACCGGAAAAATTACTATGCCTGACTCGGACCTTTGCGACGATTTCCCTGCCCAGAATCTCGGTTATTCTCTGAGAGGCGCCATCAGAATCCTCGTTTTCTATGACATCGTTGATAGAGACATCCATCAGGATTTCGGCCATTTTATCATAAAATGCTGCCCTCATGTTAGCAGTGCCATCATCTATGACGGCGTTTACAACCATGCCCTTTTTACCCTTCCTGTCGAAAATTTTTACGTTATCGTAAATATCTACAAGGGCCCCGCGAACTTCCGCGAAGTCGCCGTCATGAAGGTCTTTAATATATCTTCTGATGTTTTTATGCCCCTCATACGAAATGCTATCTAAATTTTCTTCGGGATTTATAACCACATTTCCGTATTTCCCAACGTTCAGCTCTGGCTCGGAAATTCTTCCATCATCTTTCCATTTGAGCCTTACATAACCCTTTTTCACCTTAATGGTATCTCCTTCTTTAATAAGGGCGTTCTCAATAAATTTTACTGCATCGTCCCACAAAACGAGATTTGCACTTCCCGTTTCGTCGAAAATTACGAGGTTTGCGACCTTCCCACCGGTTTTATCATCTCTCTCAAATTCCCTTGGCTCATAAATCCTCAAAACCTTGCAGAGGACGTCAACGCTAGCATCTCCCTCTTTTAATTCAGAAATCTTTTTATCGATTCTGATATCTACCGGAAATTCAGAAGTGTCAACATCTTTCGGTTCAATGGTAATTCTTGCGCGCATTCCAGCATGAATTTCTGGTTCTCCGCCAAGGCTCTCTTTTGAATAACCTCCGCGAATCCTAAGAATCGTACCCTCTGTTATTTTTTCACTTTTGATTAACTTTACGTCATCGTCCCAAAAGACTGTTCTCACTGACCCAGAATCATCGGCCAATATAAAGCTGCCGACCCTGCCTTTTGAGCCATCTTTCCTCTTGAAATCTTTTTGAGGATAAACCCTAAGTACCCTGCCTACAACATCAACGCTCGTCATCCCTGTGATGATGTTTTTGATTTTCAAATCTGGTCCCCTGTTGGCATTCTTAAAGAGGTTTATCCCTATTTCATTAGAGACTATATGTGCTGCCCCTTCAAGCGTAACAAGCCCTCCAAGCTCTTCCTGTTTTTTCAAAACACGATCTTTTAGTTCCTCTTTACCAAGGTTGCTTTCGTTTGAAATCCTGGTAATTATGTCTTCAAATTCCATTTCTTCACCTGAGCTATAAATTACTGTTTAAAGGTATATAAAAATTTAGCAAGAGCGCAGGAAAAGTGAAATCTTAAGATAAAAATGGGGGGAGGGGGAACTCAATGAGATGCATCAAAAGTAGTAAAGCACCCCACGAGTTCATATATTACTGGCGGACGTTACATCGGCAAGACTTATTGAAATTTTCTAATCGCAGATACGGTCCTCTGTAATAACTCGAAGGCAACTCTTTGAGATGGCCAGCTACCAAGGCCGCAGTCTGGACCTGCAAATTTTATCCTTTCCCCGAAAATTTCTTTCGCCTTATCACATGTTTTTTTTATGACATGGGCACTGTCAATCAACTGATCATCACTTGGACTTACCCCTCTATCTAAATGCACAGCCAGTATGTGGTCAATGTTTGTTCTGGTAATTCCTGCTCTTAAAAATTTGTCATGGGTTTCAAGCTCTTTTCTAGTGACATATCTCATATTTTCTGGTGATGCGGCAAACTCGCCGGAGAGGACCGATATTTTTTCAGTTAAAAGTGGAATTTTCGATGCCTTCAACGTATGCAGGTGTACCTGTACAGTGGCATCAATGCCCTTCACTGCCTCATCGAGGGCCTTAATAAGCGTGTCATCTTCGACGTTTAGGAGGTCGACAAAGCCCATGCTGGGCTCGTCAATGGAAATTACAGAGGTCACGATGTGTTTTGTATCCATCATAGCGTTTTTTAGAAAAGTGTTAACACTCTTGGCGAGATTTAGCAGGACTTCATCATATATGTGGTATCCAAAGCTGGTTTTTGTATAGAGTTCGATTGGCCCTGTTATACAGACCTTGAGGTTGAGCCTTTCGCCCTTTTCTTCGTAGATTTTCTTGGCCTCTTTTTCAATGACGTATAGCTCCGGTATTACTGCATATTTCTCATCGATTAAAAATGGCTCCGTCTGATGTTTTTCTATCGGTTCCAAAAATTGCCTGTGCATGTCATAGTGCTGCGGGTAACTCACAATGTCTATACCTGAGTCAATTTTGAACTTGAGAGAAGATGCAACTGACTGGTAGAACAGGGAATCCTCGCTTATCTTTCTTCCCTCTGCATACGCCTCTTGTTCACCGGAATATGACTCTGCAAAATCTTCCCGCTTCACGTACTTTGGGAGAGGAAAGCTCCCTACATCATCTATTAGCATTAGCAATACCTCTTGCCCAGGGGTTTAAAAGATTTATCAATACTGTTACTTTCCTGCATTAACTCCCCTACGATTATTTTTCGATGCTGGAACCATTTAAAGATTAAAGAAGATAAAGCCTATATATATGCTGACAAAAACTGCCCCTTCCCATCTCTCAAGTTTCCACCCTGTCCTCATAAAAACCAAAAGCAGGATTGCAACTAAAATCATCAATGGGACATTAAAGCGCAGCAGCACAGAATCGACAGAGAGTGGCCCGACCAAAGATGCAACCCCCCCCACCCATAAAATATTGAAGATATTGCTCCCTATGATATTCCCTATTACTATATCCTCACTCCGTTTTATTATACTAGAAATGGATACTGCCAATTCTGGAACGGAAGTTCCAAAAGCTACAAGGGTAACCCCGATAACGTTCTCGGAAACTCCCATCATAAGTGCGATGTCAACCGCAGAGTCCACTAGAAGCTTGGTACCCAGAAACACGCCCGCGCCGCCTACAACCAATTTTGTGGTTTCCCTACGAATTCTTCTGTCCACGGTGATAGGGTGACTCTCTGCATCAGGGACATAGTCCTCCCCCCTCCTTCGTATGTACAAAATGCGCATGTACAGGGCAAAACAAACGATTAATACTAGCCCGTCCCATTTCGATATCCCCCCAATTGCAATACCTGCGAAAAGTACTGTTGCCGCCAGCATAATATATCCGTCTCTTTTCAGCATTACTCTGGAGGTCTTCATGCTCCCAAATAGAAGAGATACTCCGAGTATTAAGGCAATGTTTGCAATATTGCTACCGACGATGTTTCCTGCTGCTATGCCGCCGCTACCGGTGTAGGATGCATAAACCGAAGCCCCAAATTCGGGAAGAGAGGTACCGATAGAAACCAGGGTAAGGCCTATGATAAATTCTGTAACCCCAAAATGTCTTGCAATAGACTTGGAAGAATCAATAAAAAGATAACTACTCTTAGCAAGTATCACAAGACCCATAAGAAGTAAAATCAGCGGGATTATCATGATAACTATCCCTATTTATTTTGAAGTATTTAAGCCTAAACACATTATTTATATGGCCGTCATTTGAAGTAACTTAAAATGAATCTCAACAAAAATGCCGTAGAAATTGTAAAATCTATGGTAGAAAAAAAAGATGAGCTAAGGATAGATAGTCATGAGCTCACCAACGGCACAAAGATAATCGATTGTGGGGTAAAAAGTGAGGGGAGTATTGAGGCAGGACGACTGTTTGCGCTTGCCTGTATGGGGGGCCTGGCCAAAATAGAAGTAGGAGACGGAGATTTTTCTCTCAAGGAAGTAAGGGTAAAAACAGATTATCCTGCGATTTCATGCCTGGCGTCGCAAAAGGCCGGCTGGTGCATAGAATTAGAAGGCTACTTTGCTCTTGGTTCCGGACCTGCAAGAATCCTTGCAAGAAAGCCAAGGGAAACAATCAAAAATATAGGATATACTGAAAAGTCTGATACGGCGCTAATCGCTCTGGAATCAGATAAATTTCCATCCCCGTCCATCTGCAACATGATTGCAAAAGAATGCAAAATTGAGCCAGATAGACTTTACGTGCTCATTGCAAAAACTGCTTCTCCTGCAGGAACTGTTCAAATCTCTGCAAGA
>JAZFTU010000153.1:0-40015 GCA_036446855.1 Hydrothermarchaeaceae archaeon (SeqCode)
GGGGGAGAAGACCAACGAGCAAATCGCTGCTGCAATGAAGATAACGCCAAGGAGGGTGCAGCAGTTATATCAGAAGTACAAGGCAACAGGCACTATTCCTAAGCTAAATAAGAACCGGAGGCCCAAGACACATCTCACAGGAGATCAAAAGCAGATAATAGACGGAGCCCACCGTGAGGTCTATCTGGGGGCCAGGCTGCTAAGGCACCATATCAGAAGACGCTGTGGGATGAACGTGCCCCAGAACAATATCCACGAATACCTCCTGGAGAAAGGATATTCGAAGCCCAATCCCAAGAAGCAGAAGAAACGCAAGCGATGCAGATATGAGAGGAGGTACAGCCTGAGCCTTCTTCACGGTGACTGGTTTGAATGGAAGGGAAAGCACCTCTAGCGGCTTTGAAGACGACGCATCCAGGAAAGATGCTTGCCCTCAGGGAGTTCAACGCTGCCAATGAGGAGAACACGCTGAAGGTGTTCAGGGAAACTTGAGGTGCTGGTGGAAGGATGCAATGCCTACATAGCGGCGGTTACACACCGATAGAGGGACCCAGTTCTATGCTAACAAGCAGAACAAGAAAGGTACGAGCATGACCGAGTTCCAGAAGTTAAAGGGATAAAACATATCCCGTCAAGGAGGAACAACCCGCAGACGAATGGCAAGTTTGAGAGATGGATAGAGGGGTACAAGAAGCACAGGGATAAGTTCGAGTCAGACCTGGAATTCATGGACGGGTATAACGACAGGTTACATGGAGCCCTCAAGCTGGAGTGGGCAGAAACACCGAATGAAGCCGTTATTAGGAAGTTGAGACCAGAGACCCACCCAGGGCTGTTCTTTGAGAATGTTGCGATTGCAAAGGAGATGTGATTATGGACTTTACTTTAGACCCACGAAATAATATTCGGACTCAACACACCGAAAATAGAGTCGATTCATTCAGCGTTTATGTATTCGAGCCCTTTGGGTGTTATCGTCCAGTATACCTCAAAACCGTAACTTAGGACTCTTACCTGGCCATTGATTTCTAGCTGCCTTAGATTGATACGTTCTTTGGGTTTGAACTCCCTGTCGAGTATTTTTGATTCTGGCGCAGCCTGGATAAGTCGCAATAGAGACTCCAGCTCATCAGTTGATGTCATATCCCTCCATTCTTAGAAAAATAATATTTTTCATTGTAGTACTAGGAGAGTTCACTACTGGAAAAGATAAACCATCACTTATGATAGTTTATATATGAGAAAACTCAAATAGGAGGGTGGAGCTATCATGAATAAGACGTTTTCTTATTTTTTGGCTTTAAACAGAGGTAGTGATAAATATGGAATTTGAAGATAGAACAATTGCATGTTGCGACTGCAGCGAGGAGTTCGTGTTTTCTGCTGATGAACAGCAGTTCTACAGCGATAAAGGATTTGAAAACGACCCAAAAAGATGCAAGCCCTGCAGACAGAGAAAGAAAAACTCGGGAAGTTCGTCACGTGGCGGATTTGGACAAAGAGAGATGTTCACCGTGACCTGCGCAGATTGCGGCGAGGAGGCACAGGTGCCTTTCAAACCCTCTGGAGACAGACCGGTCTACTGCCGCGATTGTTACCAGAAGCATAGATAGGTTGACGAAGAAAATACAGGCGTTGAATTCCGTCTTAAAAACTTGTTGGATGGAGTAGACGGCAGTGGAAACATCAGTTCAAAGTTTGTCAAGGTCGGCATAAACAAAGCAATAAACTATAGCATGTTAAGATTAAAGCGGAAGTAAAAATATGAGTTGCCCCAGATTTTGCCGGTGTAGAACTTATAAACCAGGTAGAGGCGGTTCCCTCAGGCAAAACTGTCGTTTCTGGATAAAAGATACCAGTAGTTGTAAAGTAATAAAAACAGTATAATTAAATCCACTCAAAATCAAGCGTTACTGTTAGGTTGAGTGAATGTTTTTTCGTGGATTTACCTTTAAACAGTTCGCTTTCGCGAACTGGAATTTGAGTTTTACCTGGGCACCGGATTCCCAAGAGTGATTGATTATCCCTAAATTCGCGAAGTTTCAAGCTAAAGCCCCCATCTCCAATAGGAGATTACAAAGAGAACAAAAAATACGAGCACGAGGTTCATGTATGCAATAAAGTAAAACACCTTCTCAATCTGGCGTTTTGGCGGAGCAAGCTCTGCATCAAATGT
This sequence comes from Hydrothermarchaeaceae archaeon (SeqCode), assembly GCA_036446855.1. Classification (GTDB taxonomy): domain Archaea; phylum Hydrothermarchaeota; class Hydrothermarchaeia; order Hydrothermarchaeales; family Hydrothermarchaeaceae; genus JAHJSX01. The sequence continues at coordinate 2,177 of JAZFTU010000153.1, forward strand.
TCCTACGACCTTCAGTTGTTCCAACTTCCCCTCGTCGTGTGGTGCCTTTTTTAGGGCCCATGTGAGGTCCTCTCCTGCCAGATGTTTCATATGGACTCCACCTTTCCAATGTTTTTGTCTGCTTACATCGTATACCTCCGCCCCATACGCAATATAAGAAGGCCTGTTCCCTTTTCCGTCAAATGATGAAAGGGTTACCGGGTCGTATACTCCCGTTTTAGGGCTCTCTGCTTTAGGTACTCTCTTCCTAAGCCTTGGCCCTACAAAAGTTATAATGAAAACTGCCGTAGATATCATGACCAGGTAGAGGCCAATCTTAAGGGAGAGTACAGTCCCCCAGGGACTTGTGTACAGTACATCAAATCTCCGTATCCTCGATATGGTAAGGAGTGTGCCGGTTATGCCCACAAGAATCATAGATGCCATCCCGAGGGCCACCTCCCCTTTTGGAAGCCCCTTAGACGCATATCCTGGCTTCAAGATTATATGAACGTACAGGATTGTGCCAAACCAGATGAAGGCCGCTGCAATATGGATAAAACCTACAAAAAGCCTGACTGGCTTTTTTATCGGTCCGAGCACCCTGTAGCCACCTGAAGGGGGCCACATATAGCCTGAGGCCGCAAACTCAAGTCCGGTTGATGTAAGCGACCCTTTATCTGTGCCAAGGTGGCATATGTTGCAAGTCTGGTTGGTTTTCTTTGAAAATTCCGGGAGTGCAAAAGAAAATGCAGGAACCAGTTGCAAAACAAGAATCAAAATAAAAAACAGTGCTTTTTGTCTGCGTTGAAACATCCGTATAACCTCTACTTCACCCTATTATTTATTGAAGTACTATTTAAAATTAAATTTCTGATTTTTACGGCCGCGTATGAGTTGCAAGTATGCCCACAAAACGCCTCCCCGCCAAGCAGGTAAAACAGCAATCCTAACTATCCAAACCGACTTCCTTCAAAAACCTTTTGTGCCTTTCCTCTTTTTCCTTGAGCATTCGAAACTTCTCAATTAAGGAGAGTTTCTCAAATTCTTCGATTTCCACAGATTCACCTTGTTTTATTTTTATAAAATATGGGATATAAAGGTTTCTATATTATGTCCCCATCTCCCAGCTTGAGAGGTATTTTTTCTGCTCTTTAGTTAGTTTATCAATCTTAACGCCCATGCTCGAAAGTTTGAGCCTGGCAACTTCCTTGTCAATGCTTTCAGGTACCGGGTAGACCAGCGGTTTTAGCTTCTTTCCCTCTTTTTTGATGTACCTCGCACACAGGGCCTGGTTTGCAAATGACATGTCCATGACGGCTGCCGGATGGCCCTCTGCTGCGGCGAGGTTAATAAGGCGGCCCTCGCCAAGTAAAAATAGGCTCTTCCCGCTCTTGAGAACGTACTCTTCGACGCTGTCGCGGATTTTCCTCTTCTTGCTTGATAGCCTTTCAAGTTCAGGGATGTCTATTTCTACATTGAAGTGTCCAGAGTTTGCTATTATCGCCCCGTCTTTCATAAGTTTCATGTGCTCACCGCGTATGACATTCATGTTCCCTGTGACCGTGACAAATATATCGCCGATTTTAGCAGCGTCCGAAAGCGGCATCACGCGATAGCCATCCATCACTGCTTCTAGAGCCTTTAGCGGGTCAACTTCTGTCACTATCACGTTTGCACCCATCCCTGAAGCGCGCATGGCAAGGCCCCTCCCGCAAAATCCGTACCCGCCTACTACAAAATTACTCCCTGCGATAAGGACGTTTGTTGCTCTGAGTATGCCGTCTATCGTGCTCTGTCCGGTCCCATAGCGGTTGTCAAAGAAGTGCTTTGTTGCGGCATCGTTTACTGCTATTACCGGATATTTTAATACGCCGTCCCGTTCCATGCTTTTAAAACGAATTACGCCTGTTGTAGTCTCCTCGGTTCCAGCCAAAACGTCGCCAAGAACCTCTTTTCTTTTAGAAAGGATGGTAGATACCAAATCCCCCCCATCGTCCATCGTTATGTTCGGCCTTTTGTCAAGTACTTTGTAGATGTGGTCATAGTAGGTTTTTTTGTTCTCGCCCCTGACTGCGAAAACAGGTATTTTAAAATCTTTAACAAGGGATGCAGAAACGTCATCCTGCGTGGAAAGGGGGTTTGATGCGCAGATGAAGACATCGGCCCCACCCGCTTTTAAGGTGTCAAGGAGGTTTGCAGTCTCGGAGGTAACGTGGAGGCATGCGGCAACTTTCGTGCCCTTTAGAGGCTTTTCCTTCTTGAATCTTTCCTTTATTAGATTTAATACTGGCATCTGCCTTGATGCCCACTCGATTCGGAGCTTTCCCCTATTTGCAAGCGTTATGTCCTTTATGTCATAATCCAAACGGTATCACCGTAAAGGTCCATTAACAAAAGTAATATAAGTATATTATGCTGATAAAGTGGCATGCTCTATGATGTCATTGGAAAGATATCCATTGTTTTGGGATTAATAACAGTGGGACTTATTTTCTTGACACTTTTTTTAGGGGCATTCCTTCTTAAGAAGAACAGATTTGTTTTTCCAAAGGTGATGCTCTTTACTATAGACACGCTTTATCTGCAACTAATGAAAATTGCGAAATTATTTGGGATGGGCCCCCATATCGTGGACCAGATAGGAATAGAAATTAGAAACCACCTGAACAATAAAAAATTCATGAATATTAAAGGAAAGGACAGGATTTTAGTTGTCCCCCAGTGCCTGAGGAGTGTAAAATGTCCGGCAAGGCTCGACTCGTCTGTTGGCATCGCCTGCAAAGATTGCGGCCTGTGCGTGATAAAGGAATTAAAGGCAGAAGCAGACCGGCTTGGATACGGGTTCTATATCGTCCCCGGCGGGCGTTTTGTTGAGAGGATAGTTAAAAAAATAAGACCTAGGGCCGCTCTCGGTGTCGCATGCTTCAAGGACTTGAACATGGGCATGCATGAACTTTCGAAAGCAAAGTGCCTGGTGGTTGGCGTGCCGCTCATAAAAGATGGGTGCGTCGAGACCAATGTCAACATAAATCAGCTTCTTTCATTAATGAAGCTCGGCATTGAACAGGGGGCAGGAGATATCCAGAAAGGGTGCTCTCCCGAGCTAGGGCTTAAAGATGCTAAGAGCTGAAAGTCTGGAGGTTCCAGACCTGCGTGAAGAGGTCACAGGCTTCAAACCTTTTACAGATTTTACCGACAGCCACATGCATATCGACCCATTAAATGGTGAGGGGATAGATGCGGTAAAAAAGTTTGAACATGCGGGGGGGCGCTTTCTATTTCTCGTATGCAAGATGGCCAAAGACTGGAATTTTAAATCCAATCAAGATGGATTGGAAAAACTTTTTCATGCGACAATAAACCTCTCAAAAAAGATAAATGAACAAACAGGAGTCTCATCCTTTCCCGTGATTGGGGTGCATCCTGCAGAGTTCACAGGCATGTGCGAGGAGAAAGGGATAGAAAAGGCCCTCAATATCGCAAAGGCGGGAATACGCCTAGCTGGAAAAATGATAGATGAGCAGATGGCAGTTGCAATCGGGGAAGTGGGAAGGCCGCATTTTGAGGTAACTTCCGAGATAATCGATGCCTCAAACGAGCTTATGGCATATGCATTTGAAGTTGCATCTGACGTGGATTGCGCCGTACAGCTTCATACCGAAAGCGTGGGAGAAGAGCAGCTGGAGGAATTTGGCATGCTTGCAAAATCAAATGGACTTGATTCAAAAAGGGTAATAAAACACTATGCGCCTCCGCTGATTGTTGCGGCCGAGAAAGCAGGAATTTTTCCATCACTTGTTGCATCAGAAGAAAATATAAAGACCGGAATTCAGGAGGGCGCTAGATTCTTAATGGAGAGCGACTATATTGACGACCTCACAAGGCCCGGAGCCGTGACAGGGCCAAAGAGCGTCCCGAAGGTCAGCCTCCGGCTTGTTAGAGAGGGCTTTTTCATCGAAGAGGACCTAATTAAGATACATATCGAAAACGTGGAAGAGGCCTATGGGATTTCTCTGATTTAATTTTCCACTGGAAACTTAACTTCTCACTTTTCCTGTGCTCTAGCTCAACAAAGAAATATCAGCCCCCCTGTATTTCTACTGGACACTAAATATGTACAGACCCAACATCCGGAGTGGAAGTATACCCGGTATAGAAGAGGTTCATGGCAAATAGAAAATGAGTTATATGCGGTTCAAAACAATGGATGTGATTGACATGGAAGCTTTGGCACAGGAGATTGACGTTGGCGATGCAGAGGCCCGTTTTGAAAAATTTTTCAGGATTTATTATAACAGGGAAATTCTCAAAATAGCAGAAGGGTATCCCGAATTAAGGAGCCTTAATGTTGACTTTCACGTACTCGAAAAATACGATATCTCGCTTGCTGACGGCCTTCTTGCCAGCCCGGATTTTATACTCCCCATGGCAGAGAAGGCCATCAAAAATATTGACCTTCCGGTTGAACTCCCTTCTGTCAAATTAAACATACGATTTGAAAATCTGCCACCCTCCCAGAAGGTAATGGTAAGGGACCTTAGAAGCGAAGACGTTGGAAGATTTCTTGTTGTAGAGGGCATTGTGAGGAAGTCTACCGATGTTCGGCCAAAACTTATTACGGGTGCATTTGAATGCCAGCGCTGTGGCAGTATCATGTACGTTGAACAGGGTGGAAATAAGCTAAAAGACCCCTTCATGTGCGACAGTTGCGAAAAGAGGGGACCTTTCAAACTTTTGGTGCCAGAGTCGACCTTTATCGACTCCCAGAAAATATTGATACAGGAAACCCTCGAAGAGCTCAGAGGAGGGGAACACCCAAAGCAGCTCACAATTTACGTTGCGGATGATATGACCGGGAAGATTAATCCGGGAGACAGAATTGAGATAACAGGAACTTTAAGGGCAACGATGAAAACTGTGGGAAATTTGAAGTCGCGAGTCTTTGAGCTGCTTGTAGAGGCAAATTCACACCTCCCAGTTGAACTCGAGTTTGAAGAAGTCAAAATAACAGAGGAGGATGAAGATAAGATTTTAAATATGTCAAAAGACCCAGACATCTACAATAAAATCAGGGACAGTATTGCCCCCCATATCTATGGTTATAATGATATTAAGGAGGCAATCATGTATCAGCTGTTCTCTGCCCCGGAAATAAAGATGTTAGACGGTGGGAAAGTTAGGGGGGACAGCCATATTATCATCATGGGCGAGCCAGCAACAGGCAAAAGTGAGATTTTGCAGTACGTCGCAAAGACACTGGCTCCTCGAGGTATATACACGAGCGGTGCGGGGACATCTGCTGCCGGGCTTACGGCAGCAGCAATAAAAGATGAATTTGGGGACGGAGGATGGAGTCTTGAAGCAGGGGCCCTTGTGCTGGCCGACAAAGGCATCGCCTGTATAGACGAATTTGACAAGATGGAAGCGAAGGACAGGGGCGCAATGCATGAGGCTATGGAGCAGCAGACTGTGAGTATTGCAAAGGCAGGAATGCTTGCAACTTTCAGCTCCAGGTGCTCAATCCTTGCTGCCGCAAATCCCAAGTATGGGAGATTCGACGATTATCGGCCGATATCAGAACAGATTAATTTATCACCTGCAATTCTATCAAGGTTCGATCTCATATTCTTTGTAAGAGATGACCTTGAGGATACAAAAAAAGTCGCAAGACACATTCTCGACACGGTGGTTATGCCGGAGAAGGCATCGCCTGAAATAAGTCCTGAGGACTTAAGGAAATACATAGCCTATGCCCGGCAGCAGGTATTCCCTGTACTTTCAGATGAGGCACGGGAGAGAATCGAGCAGTTCTACGTGAGTATGCGCGAAAAGGCAAAGGAAGCCGAAGGCATGCCTATACCACTCACTGCAAGGCAGCTCTGGGCAATATTGAGGCTCGCTAGGGCCGCATCAAGAGTGAGGCTTTCGGATGAAACCACAATTGAAGATGTAGAAAGGGCCATTCGACTTGTTGAGGTTTCGCTAAAGCAGGCAGGTTTTGACACCGAAGCTGGAAACTACGACATAGATAAAATAATGGTGGGTGTTACAAAATCACAAAGGGACAGGCTAACCCAGGTACTGGATATAATAAGAGAGCTAGAAAAGGAGGTAAAGGCCCCTGTGATGAAATCAGAGATTGTCGAGAGAGCGGGGAAAGAAGGGATCTCAGATAGCGAGGTAGAAAGTGCCCTGGAACGGTTAAAGCTGGATGGGCAAATTTACGACCCAAATCGCAACGATAGGTATAAGATTGTTTAAGGAAGGTTAAATTTAAAATGGCTTATAGGGACACTGCTTTGAAGGTCAGAATTAAGGACATAACATCTGGAAAGTTTAAAAAAGAAGGTTCGGAATGGGAGTCTTATCTCTTAACCCCCTTAAACGAAAAGGCCGCAAGAGTGAGGGTACTTGCAACGGTCGTGTCCAAATTTGTAAGCGACAATGGGAAATACGCAAACATATCATTGGATGATGCCACTGACACGATAACGTCGCGGGCCTTTGACGATAGTGTGAAACTTATTGAAAGTACTAAGGAGGGAGACATTGTTGACGTGATAGGGAGGGTGAAGGAATATAAAGATGAAAAGTACATCAGTGCAGAATCGGTATCTCAGATAGTTGACCCAAACTGGGAGCTAGTAAGGAAACTCGAACTTGCCTTAAAGATTAAAGAGCTTGGGGGAGCTACTAGCTCAACAGGTGAAGAGGATAGTAGCAAAAATCCCAAATTGATTGTTATTCGCCATATAGAGGAATTTGACAATGGCGATGGCGTAAAATATGTAAGACTTTTAAATGAAACGGGATTTAATGACGAAAAGTTAGAGAAAATACTCACAGAACTCATGGAGGAAGGGGATATCTACGAACCCAAAATAGGCAAATTTAAAAGGGTTTAAAATCAAATTGTCTTCAGATGAAATTCTACGCAAAGGTCTACAGAGAAGGAAATGAGATACTTGTAGCATGCTGTGATGACGACTTACGCGGAAAGACTTTTGAGGAAGGTGAGTTAGTCCTTGATGTAAAGAAGTCTTTTTATTGTGGAGAGGTAGTGGAAGGTTCATATCTCTGCTCGCTCCTTGATAAGGCGACCGTTGCTAATATGGTGGGCACAAGGGTCATAAAACTTGCAGTTGATGCAGGGCTTATTGATGAAAAAAACATTTTGAAGGTTGATGGAGTGCCACATGCCCAAATGGTGAAAATGTAATGGTCAAGACGTTCTGCCACGTCTGTGGTAGGATTACCCCGGACTTGCATGAAAACAAATGCAGAATGTGCTTTATAAAAGGGAGATCATTTTTAAAGATTCCAAAACTCTCAGTAAGAGTCTGCAAGAGATGCTCCAACTCCTATAAAAAGGGCAGATGGCAAAAAACAAGAGGTAACCAAGAAGAATTGTTAAAAAATCTCAGCTATAATGCAATAAAAGAATCTCTAATTGTTGAGATGGAAAATCCGCGGGTTGATATTTGGGTGGATGAACCGCAAAAGACCTCAAACAAGTCATATAGCGTAGAGTGCACCATTTCTGCCACTGGAAAAATCCTGGGTGAAAAATGTGAAGATGAAACGAAGGCCATCGTGAGAATAGCCTTGGAGATTTGCGTTGATTGCTCTAAAAAGGCTGGCGGATATTATGAAGCAGTTCTCCAATTAAGAGGAAACTTAAACGCAGAACTTCCTGGAGGAGACGAATTCATAAGCACCCTAAACCAAGACGCAAAAGCATCGTTAACTCGTGTGAATAGGCTAAAAGAGGGAATAGACCTTTACTTTGCATCAACCCAGACGTGTAGAAAGAGTGCAAAAAGGATTATAGAGAAATATGGGGGGATACTAAAGGAATCTGCTCATCTACAGGGGAAAAACAGAAGCGGAAAGACCATCTATAGAGTTTCCATGTCACTAAGGCTTCCGGATTTTAAGGAGGGGGATGTGATAACGTTTGATGGTAACACCTATCAGGTTCTGGGATTTGGCAGGGGGAAGGTCTTACTTTTTGACCTTGAAACCAGAAGGAAACTTTCCTTCCCATTTAAAGTGACTGCCCGGGCAGAAAAGCTAAAAGGAGAGGTTGTCGAGGGAATAATTTTGGAAGTAATCCCAGGGAGAGTACAGGTCATGGAATCAAAGAATTATGAAACCATTGAATTTTATTTAAACGTGCCTCTAAAGGCCAAAGATGAGGTTAGCGTCTTTAAAAATAACGGATTTTTTTTGATGAAGACCCGTGTGGAATCTCAATAAATTTTGAGGTAGTAACGTTTTTATTTTGTAATGATTTATTATGAAGGTATGGCGATGAAGGAAGAGCCCAGAGTAGGCGTGTACATATGTCACTGCGGCATCAATATTGCTGGTGTCATAGATGTTGAAGAGGTGGCTAAATATGCTAAAACTCTAAAAGGAGTAGCGTTAGTAAGAGCGGATAAATACATGTGCTCTGACCCCGGGCAAGATGCGGTGAAAAAAGATATTTTAGAGCACAAGTTAAACCGAATAGTTGTCGCAGCCTGTTCTCCCCGTATGCACGAGCCTACCTTCAGGAATGCATGTCAGGATGCAGGCCTTAATCCCTATTTATTTGACATGGCAAATATCAGAGAGCATGCCTCATGGGTGCATATGAATGAACCTCAAAGGGCTACAGAGAAGGCAAAAGAACTCGTCAGGATGTCAGTTGCAAAGGCCAGGCTGCTTGAGCCCCTAAAAAACCCTAAAGTCAGTGTCTTAAAAAAGGCACTTATCATAGGCGGCGGGATTGCAGGAATTCAGGCGAGCCTTGACCTTGCAGACCAGGGTTTTAAGGTTTACCTTGTAGAGAAGAGGCCAAGTCTTGGTGGGGTTATGGCACAGCTTGACAAGACATTTCCCACAATGGATTGCTCGGCATGCATCTTAACTCCAAAGATGGTGGACGTTTCAAGACACCCGAACATTGAGCTTCTGACATATTCTGAGGTAAAGAAGGTTGATGGTTACATAGGAAATTTCCAGGTGAAAGTGGAAAAAAAGGCCAGGTTTGTAAATGCAGACACGTGCACAGGTTGTGGAGCATGCGTCCCTGCATGCCCTGTCGAGGTGCCAAGCGAATTCGACCTTGGACTGGGCATGAGAAAGGCGATATACGTCCCTTTCCCTCAAGCAGTGCCTTTAGTTTATACCATAGATGACCAAAATTGCGTGGGCTGCAGAATGTGTGACAACACTTGCGATAAGGATGCCATTGAATTCGAACAAAAATCAAAAACTGTGACGCTTAATGTTGGAACGATAATTTTAGCAACTGGCTTTAAGGTCTTCGATGCCAAAAGAAAGGAAGAATATGGATATGGGACCCATGCCAACGTGATTACCGGACTTGAATTTGAAAGACTCATAAACGCCTCTGGGCCAACCGGGGGAAAGCTTCTAAGGCCATCAGATGGTAAAGAACCCAGCAGCATTGGCTTTGTGCAGTGCGTTGGGTCTAGGGATGCTACCGTCGGAAATCCTTACTGCTCCAGAGTCTGCTGCATGTATGCAATAAAAAATGCGAGGCTTTACAAAGAAAAGCACCCAGATGCGGATATTTACATATTTTATATAGATATAAGGGCCTTTGGAAAAGGCTATGAGGAATTCTACCAGACGGCACAGGAGGAGTATGGAGTAAAGTTCATACGGGGAAGGCCCGGTAAAATTGAAGAAGACCAAAAAACAGGAAATCTACTTGTTAAGGTGGAAGACTCGCTTATTGGAAAAAACCTTGAGTTAGAACTTGACCTAGTGGTGTTATCGGTTGGAATGGAGCCTTCGGAAGATTCTGATAAGCTTCAAAAGCTTTTGAGAATTAGTAAAAGTGCTGATGGGTTTTTCATGGAGGCACATCCAAAACTTAGGCCAGTCGATACGCTAACTGATGGACTATTCCTTGCTGGAACCGTGCAAGGCCCAAAAGATATTCCTGACACTGTGGTGCAGGGTAGCGCGGCAGCATCAAGGGCGGCCATCCCTATGGCCAAAGGTGAAGTAGAAGTAGAGCCAATAGTCGCAACTGTAGAAATCGACAGCTGCATAGGCTGCAGGATATGCGAGAGGATTTGCGACTTCGGTGCAATAGAGGTCATAGATAGAAAGGCAAAGGTAAATGAGGTCCTTTGCAAGGGCTGTGGTGGATGTGCAGGCGGATGTCCTACGGGCTCCGTTCAGATAAGTCACTTCAATGACAAACAGATTATGGCAATGATAAGTGCCGCATTTCAAGAGGAAAAATGACATTCGAACCAAAGATTCTGGGTTTTCTATGCAACTGGTGCGCCTATGCAGGTGCCGATATGGCAGGGACGAGCAGAATGCAATACCCCCCAAATATAAGGATTATCAGAGTCATGTGTACTGCAAGAATAGACCCTACTTTTATCCTAAAAGCGTTCTCTCTAGGAGCAGATGGAGTATTAGTAGGGGGTTGTCATCTGGGGGATTGTCATTACGTTTCAGGAAATTACAGGGCCCAAAGCAGGGTAAGGCTTGTGCATGAGATACTGGAAGAATTGGGACTTGAAAAAGACAGGCTTAAACTTAAGTGGATATCTGCCTCAGAGGGCGAGAGATTTGCCAATACTATAAAGGATTTTACAAGCACCGTAAGAAAGATTGGGCCAAGCCCACTTAGGGGTTCCTAGAGTTCTTTAAATATTTTTCGTGTAGAGCAGGTACAAACCAGCCTTTCGTTCGTATTATCCTCCGCTTGAGAAAGTCTTCATCCGACCCTCTATCCCATTTCAATTTCTGCAGTCCTCCCATGAAATATAATATTGGCATTTAAGATATATAAATATTTCTATTCACTACTGTGGCACTACGACTGCGAAGGCAACTGCCGTCTTCTTGCTGTGGGATAAACTGAGTTTTACACGGTATGAAGTCATGTCTTTATCGAGAAAATTAACAAGGGGGAGACCTGATTTTTCGTTTAATATTTCAATTTGGTTAATATATACTTTTTCACCGGAACCATTAATGGCTTTTATAAGAGCTTCTTTCCCAGCGAACCTCACAGCAAAATGCCTCGCAGGTTTTGCTTTACTCATGCAGTAATTTATTTCTTTATCTGTAAAAATTTTTCTCATTAAGTTTTTATTGTTTGTTATGCCGTCAAATCTTGAGATATCCTCACAATCTACACCTACTGAAAGGTCCATGAAATCAAATCCCTGCTACTTTCTATCTTATAATCGCCCTCGGCGGATGATACCCTCCAGGGACAGTTGCGTTTGGGATGACAATAGACTTTCTTCCCATAAGGACGCCAGGGCTTGTGACCGAATTGCATCCGGTTTCTACAGAGTCGCCGAGGATGGCACCAAATTTCCTAAGCCCGGTTTTGTATATCTTCCCGTCTATCTTTAAGGCAATTTCAGAGCCAATTATTTTAAGATTTGCAAGTTTTGTCCCTGCGCCAAGATTGACATCACTACCTAGAATACTGTCACCTATATAGGCGAAGTGACCTGCTGTTACGCGGTTTATCATGACTGCGTTTTTCATCTCGGTGGCATGCCCCACAATACAACGGTCTCCGAGGAGGCACGAGCCCCGGATATATGCACCCTGTCGAACCTCGGTATTTCTGCCAATGATTGTCGGGCCCTTAATGAGCACCCCGGGCTCTACAACGCTTCCCTCGCCAATATAGATACGGTCATCGAAAATGGATGTGCCAGCAAATAATACTGAGGCCCCATCAAGCACTTTCCCATCCAAACTAACAGAAAATTCGCCTTTTGCAGGGCTGCCTAATTTAAGCTCAAATCCATCTGTGATAACCTCTCCTTTGAAAATCACCACGGTCTTTTGGAGCATGTCCCCCTTTTTTCGTATCTCGGCAACGTTTGGATTTATATTTTCATCGATATAGCTTCCAATATTTTTTAAAGTGTCCCAAACCAAACTTGCCCTATTAAAAAACGCTTTATGCTCAAATGTCTCCAGGTCAAAAAAATCGGGTGGTGCAAGCATTTTTTTTTAACCTATTTTTCCAGTGTTGAAGTATCGCCCTCGGGAAGGCCAAGCTCTCTGGCCTTTAAAAGTCGTCTCATGATCTTTCCGCTTCGTGTCTTTGGGAGGGTATCTAAAAACTCGATTTCTCTTGGATATGCGGCACTTGAAAGTCTCTTTTTTACAAATTTTTGGATTTCATGCTTTAGTTCGTCTGATTGATTAAATCCTTCCTTTAGTGAAATAAAGGCCTTTATCACCTCCATTGCGATGGGGTCTGGCTTTCCGATGACTCCGGCCTCTGCTACGGCCGGATGCTCTATTAATGCGCTCTCAACCTCGAAGGGGCCGACCAGGTGCCCTGCAGTATTTATCACATCGTCAGCACGGCCAACAAACCAGAAATATCCATCGTCGTCCATTTTTGCCTTATCTCCCGTAATATACCAACCATTCTGAAAACGTGAATCATACATCTCCTCTTTGTCCCAGTAAGTCCGAAACATTGAGGGCCAACCGGGTTTTATTGCCAGGTGCCCCTCTTTTCCAGATGGCAGCTCGTTATAGTTGTCATCTAAGATTGCCGGATGAATACCCGGAAATGGACGGCCCATGGACCCCGGCTTTACGTCCTGTACAGGATAGTTCGCAATCAATATGCAGCCCGTCTCGGTCTGCCACCAATTATCATGAAATGGGAGCCCCATTATCTTTTTTCCCCAAACCACGGCCTCCGGGTTGAGTGGCTCACCTACGCTGCACGGATGCCTAACACTGCTCAGGTCAAATTTCTTTGGGAGATCGTCTCCAAACCTCATGAGCATTCGTATGGCAGTTGGTGCGGTGTACCAGACCGTAACTTTGTACTTTTCTATTATTGAATACCATTTTTTTGGATTGAAATCTCCATCATAAATGACCTGTGTTACGCCATTGGACCAGGGGCCAAAAATCCCATAGGACGTACCGGTGACCCATCCGGGGTCTGCGGTACACCAGTATATGTCTTCTGAAGTTAGGTCCAAAACGTATTTGGAAGTTGCATAGTGCCCAATTACTGCCGCATGGGCGTGGACAACCCCTTTAGGCTTTCCGGTAGTACCTGAGGTATAATGCATGATGGAGTAGTCTTCCCTTGAAGTCTTGACTATTTCAAAATCATCCGGGGCCTTTTTCATTTCTTCCTCGTAACTTACCTCGTTATCCCCACGCTCAATTTTTTCCCCGCCCCTGTTTACGAGGATAATCCTTTCCAAATCTGGAAGGTCTTCAAATATTTCCTTAACTTTATTTTTTAGCTTTGGACTTGTTATAAAGACCTTTGCCTTGCTGTCGAGTAGTCTATCTTTTACGGCATCAGGACCGAAGGCAGAAAAAAGTGGGCCTATTATTGCTCCTGTCTTAAGTGTTCCAAGAACACTGATATAAAGCTCCGGCACCTTCTCTAAAAATACGAAAACACGGTCGCCTTTTTCAACGCCCAGATTTTTTAAGACATTGGCAAATCTATTGCTTGATTTTGACAGCTGTAAAAATGAATACGTTTCCTGGGCGCCTCCTCTTCCTTCCCAGAAGAAGGCTACCTTGTCCCTCCGATGGGTTTTCAAATGCCTGTCTACCACCTCATATGCAATATTAAGTTTTCCATCCCCCAGAAAGTCAAGCTCCTTTTCGATATCCCCCCATTTAAAGTCCCTGCACGCATTTTTGTAATCATCCATGTTGGGAATCTGTTTCATCGATTTACAATCTGGTTTTTTTATTGTTTCAAAGTTCATATGAAATCGCTCTAATCTAAGGAGAGGTCATCTTCCTTTTTATCAAACTTACCAGATCGCCAACGGTCTCTACTTCCATGGTTTCTTCATCGCCTAAATCTATCCCAAATTCCTCCTCTACCGCAGAATATATGGTAAACTTGTTTAATGAATCGGCATCGAGGTCATCGCCAAGACTTGCAGATTCCGAAACTTCGGACTTTGCGACGGCAAGCTCCTTTACTATTATTGCCTTGACTTTTTCAAAGACGGCCATGCTCTCACTCCCTTACAACAGGTTGTATACCTTATCAGAATATAAGTACTTTAAGGACTCTCAATTCGTTTAAGCCTATAATAAGTACTCAAACAATCTTTTGTTGGATAGTAAGTGTTCTATTGCTTCCCTGCCACCTTTTCCCAAACTGGCTTTTGTAATGTGGTCACTTACGTCTCTTAATCCTTCTTCCGAAATAGATATTGAGTATCCGGCCATTTGTAGCATTTCACGGTCACCTTCGCTGTCGCCTATTGCAGCTATCTCGCTTGCATCGATTTTCAGCATTTTTGCTGCCTTTAAAATCCCTTCACCCTTGTTTACGGTTGAGTCCTTTATATGGATTGCATATTTTGTATCGACAACGCTTACGTCGAATTTTGCTAGTATCCCCTTGACTTCTTCTACAGGAACGTCCCTGTATATCGCTATCTCAGTCACTCTCCGCTCAGAGCCCAAAATCTTTCGTACATTGAGAGTTTTATTAAGTGCATCAAAGGCACTATTCGCCTTTACTATGTCGCCTGAGCAGAGAATCTCCCCCGTTTTAGGATATGTAACAATCCCGCCGTTTTCTGCAATTAATGGACCGCTTGTGCCTATGAAAAATGAAGCGGCCTCGGTAATGCACAGGACGTTTCCCGTTGCCAAAATTACAGGAATGTCCCTTTTCTCCAGCTCCCTAACCTTCTCAACTGCCCCCAGGTCCAGCTTCCTGTCAGCGTCAGTAAGTGTTCCATCTATGTCTATTGCAACTGCCTTTATCATATATAAGAATTTCAAAACCCTTTTATAATTGTTGTTACGTATACTGGCTTTATGGAAGGGATGGACTGTTCTAACCACGCTCAGGATATAAGGAAAATTGAAGAGGCGGTCCGCGGGAAATATGTGGACATTTTTGTCTCAGATAAAGAAAGCATCCTGAGGATTAAGGACGAAATAAAAAAACTTGTGGACGTAAGTGAAGATGCTATTGATTGTTATATCTATGAAAAGCTCAGCATTGGGAAACTGACCCCCTTTTTGATGGACGACAATCTGGAGGAGGTTATGGTTATAGGGGGAAAACTTCCAATATATGTATACGACAGAAGTTCTGGAATGAAAGACTCGGGAGTTGTACTGGAAACTGAGGAAATAAAAGATGTGATAAAAAAAATAGCAAGGTACTCGGGTAGAATCGTGGATAGTTCTAATCCGCTTTTAGACGGCCGTCTTCCGGATGGAAGCAGGGCAAACGCAACATTTCCCGAGGTAACTCCAAGAGGGCCTACTTTAACCATCAGAAAGTTTGACCAAGAGTCCCTTAGCGTCGCCGACCTTATAAAACATGAGACCATGACCCCCACAGTTGCTGCATTTTTTTGGCTTGTTGTAGAGGGACTTGGGACTAAACCTGCAAATATACTAATCCTGGGGGGTACTGCAAGCGGCAAGACAACCACCCTAAATGCATTATCTTACTTCATACCTGCAAAGGAGAGGATTATCTCAATTGAAGACATCCTCGAAATAAAAATAAAACATGACCACTGGATACCCATGGAGACCAAGCCCTCGGACCCAGGCAAGGATAATGAGGTTCGCATGGACGACCTCTTAAAAAATGCCCTGAGGATGCGCCCGGACAGGATTTTGGTAGGCGAGGTGCGGGCAAAGGAGGCCTTAACTCTATTTACTGCGATGAACACGGGTCACGACGGCTGCATGGCGACGATTCATGCCAACTCTGCAAAGGAGGCCATAATAAGGCTCCAGACCCCCCCGATGAATATTCCGGAGGTTATGATTCCTGCCCTTGACCTGGTAATTGCCCAGCACAGGCAAATAGAGGAGGGTAGACTTGTGAGGCGAATATTTGAGGTAGCAGAGATAGGCGGGCGGGAAGGGGACACCATCCTTACAAATACACTTTTCAAATTTGACCCTTCAAAAAAACAGCTTGAAGTAAACCTGTTAAACGGGAGAATCATCCAGGAACTTTCTACACTTGCAAATCTCACAATAAAAGAGATAGATGCCGAAATTGAAAAAAGAGAGGCCATTTTAGATACCATGGCAAAAAACAATGCAGAGAAAGATACAGTGCGTGAAGTAATTGACCTTTACTACAAGAACCCAGAGGATGCCATAGACTTTCTCTATGAGAAGGTTAAAGGCTAGTCAATCTTTATAACAATCTCTTTTTTAGTCACAGGCACCAGTTTTTTTAATTCTAATTTCGTATCATCTTCCAATGTGAATTTATTAATTGAGGTATCCGGCGGTTTTCCGTTTATCTCGAAGATATAATAGCCCTCCTCGCCATCGACAGACGTTACAAACTCTTTATCCCCAATGTTTTCTACCTTTACCCCAGAAATTTCCTTGAGCACATCAAGAACGCTCGTCCCCCTCTTTATATTTACATCAAACACCTGCCCCAAAAAATCCAGGGAGTTGTATATTCTATCGGTTTTTGCCCTTATTACGTGTGTTCTCCCAAATTTTTGTCGTTCGACAAGGCCTGCTTTCTCTAATATATTAACGTGCCTTGCTGCGACCGGTACGGAGATTTTGACGTCCTTTGCAAGGCCTGTTATGTGCTTCTCTTCTCTTATTAGAGATTTTAGCATCTCTCGTCTAGTCTTGCATCCCAATGCCTTAAACATATTACCCATTAGGGTAACATAAATATTTAAAAGTAGCGGTAGAAATAACCCTGAGAAAATCCTATCTCCACAATTATTGCGACGCCCAAAAGGATGCCAAAAATTCCTGCAAGAGTTCTGATTTTCATGTTAAGATTCTCAAAATTCTCTGTAGCAGCCAGGGGGAGCCCAATTGCAGTGCTTATAAGTAGCATTCCAAGAAGAGATCCTAATCCGAAGATTAGGATATAAAAAATGCCCTGTGTCACGGTATCCATAGTGGACAGAACAATGAGCAAGAGTGCACCGCTTCCAGCAAGTCCGTGAATCATACCAACAACAAATGACTTGTGCACGTGACCGTGTGAATTTTGTGGGTTATGGGAATGGAGATGGCGGTGTTTAGCTCCGCTGTGTGTATGGCGATGCATATGAATCTTAGATAGTACTGAAAATCCTAAAAGTACCAAAACAACACCAATAAAAAGCTCCATGGAGAGGACAATTTTTTTAGGGATGGATATCTTAAAAATAAGCAGGAGCAAACCAACAAATAGTAGGGTTATTGCATGTCCCAATCCCCAAAAGACGCCAAGGAGGGAAGATTTACTAAAGTCCCTGTTTTCACTGACTATTGCAGACACGGCCACTACATGGTCTGCATCCAGGGCATGCTTAAGTCCCAGCATAAAACCTAAAAACAGTATGGTCCAACCTGCTTCCATGGTAATACTTTTTTGAAAATAGTAACACCATAAATACTTTATGTTACCCAAGGCTTTACACTTTAATTCTATTTTGCACTTTTATTCACTCAAAATCAATAGTTTAGATGCAAAGCTGTTACCTAAAGTCCCTTCCCGGTAGAAGTCATTACCAATTTTCCATGTTTTACACCGCTTGAGGCAATCAAAGTATCTGCCAGGCTTCTCGTCTCATTTGCCTTTCCCCTGATTACAAGTACTTCAATGCAATTGTGCTCGTCGAGATGTACGTGCATGCTGGAAAGCACGTTCGCATGATGTGAATGTTGCAGTTCAATTAGCCGGTTTGAAACTCCCCTGGTATCATGGTCGTAAAGAAGGGTTAAAGAGCCTACAGAATCATCCTCTTCCCCCTCCCACTCCTGCTGTACAATAAAGTTTCTAATAACGTCTCGAATACCCTCAGACCTGCTTTTATAACCCTTTTCCTTAAGGATTTTGTCGAATCGCATCAATAATTTAGGGGAGATTGTTGAGCTGAATCTTACTACTTTTTCCATATTTTTATTCAAGGGGTATTACTATTTAAATTTTTTTTAATACCGTTATCCAAATGGGTAACATATATTATCTATATGAATACATTTATAAAGACAATTTGTGTTGATATATCGGGATACAAATGTCAGAAGCAATATATGAACGATTTGGATTTAAGTTGGGTGTAAAACCCCAAATGTTGATAATATTTGCAATGATGGTTGCCGTACTGTGGGCTGTGTTTTTTTCTAGTACACCGGAGTTTCATGACAATTTTCATGTACTTCGACACTCCGCAGGTTTAGCCTGCCATTGAGTGGCATAAGCTGGCACAGACCATCTATTTTCATTTTAATGCAGGTTGTTGAGTTAAGGATCCCAATTAATGAAAACTGGTATTGTAATAGTAGGTCATGGAAGCCGGGTCCCGGAAAGCAGGGGCATTTATGAGGAAATAGCCGGGAAGGTGGGGACAAAGTCAGGCCTGGATGTTCGGGTCGGCTATATGAAGCACTGGCATCCCACTCTTGTAGAAACCATAAGCGCCATGATAGAGGAAGGGATAAAAAAGATTGGCATCGTTCCGGTGTTCCTTCTTCCAGGTATGCACGTCATAGAGGACATACCTATCCTCCTGGGCATCAAGAAAGGAAAAATTCCAGAGTTTGGTTATGAGAAAATCGATATCCCCGAAGACGTCGAAATTTTTTACGGCAGACACATTGGCGCAGATGACAAACTTGCGGAAGTTGTTCTCGACCGCGTAAATGAGGTATTAAAATGAATGCAAAAGAAATCGAGGAGGAAAGCTTCAAAATAATAGAGGAGCAGATGAATTGCACCTCCCCGGAAAAGGCAGTCATAAGAAGGATAATCCATGCCACCGCAGATTTCACCTATGCCGATAGGACCGTGTTCAAAAATGACGCCATTCGAAGGGGTATTGATGCAATAAAATCCAAAAATCCAATCATCACCGATGTCTCCATGGTCAAAGCAGGCATATCCAGGTATGATGGGGAGGTGAAATGCCTCATCAACGAAAAAGAGGTTCACAAGCTTGCCGAAAATTCAAATGGTACACGGGCGGCCTCTGCATTTCACGTATTTAAGGGTGACCTAGAAAACGCTATTGTAGCGATAGGTAATGCCCCATCTGCATTATTTGAACTTTGCGCTCTTATAGACGAAGGGATAAGACCATCTCTAATCGTTGCTGCACCGGTGGGATTTGTAGGCGCAAAGGAATCAAAGGAGAAAAGTTTAACGTACGATGTCCCATGCATTGCGGTGAGGGGGGAGAAGGGCGGAAGCAGCATTGCCGTTGCCATAATAAATGCCCTTATACTGTTATCCGAGGAGTAAGAATGGAAAATTGCATACAAAAAAATGGAAAGATTCTGAGGCGAGGCTACACAACAGGTACATGTGCTGCTGCTGCTGCGAAAGCTGCCGTTAGCGCGCTCTTTTTTAAGGATATAGACGATGTCGAAATCACTTTGCCTGCCCAAGAAAAGGTCACCCTGAAGGTCGCAAATCGCAAGCTTGCAAAAGGTATGGCAAGGTGCTGCATAATAAAAGATGCCGGAGACGACCCGGACGTTACTCACAAAGCACAAGTATGCGCCTCGGCAAGAAAGATAAAAGAAGGAGTAGAACTTAAGGGCGGAAGCGGCATCGGAATTGCAACAAAACCCGGCCTTCGGATAGGGGTTGGAGAACCTGCGATAAACCCTGTGCCAAGGAAGATGATTATACAAGGAATCCGGGAGGTTCTGCCAGATGGCAGGGGCGTGGAAGTCACTATCCATGTTCCTGAAGGAAAAGAACTTGCTAAGCGCACGATGAACGAGAAGCTGGGCATTGTGGGAGGAATTTCCATTTTAGGCACCACAGGCATTGTGGAGCCCAAATCCGAGAAAGCGTTCATGGACTCACTTGTACCGCAGATAGATATCGCTCTGGCAAAGGGCCATTTCGAAGTAGTTTTAACCCCGGGCAGGATTGGAGAGAAGAACGCGATGGCCAGAGGTATCCCTGAGGATGCGATTGTCCAGTCAGGTAATTTCATAGGGTTCATGCTTGAAAAGTGCGCTAGTAAGGGGGTGAAAAAAGTCCTGCTCTTCGGGCACCTGAGCAAAATTACCAAGGTTGCAGCAGGTTTCTTTGACACGCACAGTAAAGTTGCGGACTTTAGACTTGAAACCATAGCAACCCACGCCTCGTCGTCAGGTGCTTCCAAAAATGTTTTGGAGAGCATCATGAGCGCAAACACTGCAGAGCATGCGATGGAAATCTTAAGAGAAAACAAATTGCTAAAAGTCTTTGATTCCATCGCAAAAGAGGCAGGGATGAGGGCCAAAGGATACGTTGAAAACGGGATGGAGATAAGTGTGGCACTGATGTCACTCAATGGGGAGCCGGTGGGGAGATATAACCTGAAGGCGTGCAGATGGGGAAAATCTTTGTCGTAGGAGTGGGACCAGGTTCTGGGGAGTTTATGACCCCGGCTGCAAAAAGCGCAGTGGACGATGCAGATATGCTACTTGGCGGCAAGGGCGCCCTATCCATGTTCCCAACTAAAAAACCAAAAAGGGCCATTGGCGCAGATATGGACGAAGCCATGGAGTTTATTAGAACTAACCGGAACTACAATATTGCAGTTCTGACTTCAGGAGACCCGGGTTTTTACAGCATTCTGGATTTGCTCTTAAAAACTTTTCCAAAAAACGATATCGAAGTCATTCCCGGAATAAGCTCAATGCAGCTTTGCTTTGCGAGGATAAGGGAGGTCTGGCACGATGCAGAGTTTGTCAGCGTGCATGGAAGGAGCATAAATTCCCTATCTCCTATAATATCCTGGTCTAAAAAGCTCGTGATTTTGACCGACCATATCTCACCCCCAAATATGGTTGCAGATTTTCTCCTGAAGAAGAGGATACGCGGCAGAGCCCGGGTATGCGACAGCCTTTCCAAACCATCGGAAACGGTCACCGAATCCTCGCTAGAGGAGATTTCTCGCCAGAGATTCTCGGGAAACTGCATTTTCGTCTTTCAGCCCGATGCACAGGCAACTCAAAAGAGGTGGGGTTACAGGACATCCGGTATTCCTGACGAACTGTTCGAAAAGGAAAGTTCTCCTATGACCAAAGAAGAGATAAGGGTGATTACTCTTTCAAAAGCGAGGATTGCAGATGACAGCATAATTTATGACATAGGGGCAGGAACCGGATCGATTTCCATAGAGGCCGGTCTACTTGCCAGCAAAGGGCAGGTTTTCTCTATTGAAAAACTCCCAGAGAGGGTGAGCATTATCAAAAGAAATATCCGAAATTTCGGGGTTCTCAACGTAGAGGTCGTAACAGGTGAGGCGCCAGAAGCTTTAGAAAACCTGCCAGAGGCAGACAGGATAATCATAGGCGGGAGCAGCGGGAGGATAAGGGAAATCCTGCAAAAATGCAGGGAAAAGCTGAGAGAGGGGGGGATAATCGTGATAAACGCGGTTACTAAAAATACCCTGGAGGTAGCAACTCTCGCTTTAAAAGAGCTTGAGCTTGGTTATGAGGTGATACAGGTCAGAATAAACCGTAAAGGGGAAACGAAATTAAATCCGATTTCTGTTATTTATACAAGGAGGTAAGTGAATGGGTATAGAAGAAACGGTAGCCCAAATAAGGACGTTGGATGAAGAGGCAAAAAGGCAGGCTAGGGAGAGACAGGATTTATTGACAAAGCCCCAGGGAAGCCTTGGAATGCTTGAAGAACTGTCCATCAAGATTGCAGGTATTAAAGGCACCGCAAAGCCAGAGCTGCGAAGGAAGGTCATCTTCACGATGGCAGGAGACCATGGAGTAGTGCAAGAAGGGGTGAGTGCCTTCCCCCAGGAAGTAACATCTCAGATGGTCTTCAATTTCATCGCAGGGGGCGCTGGAATAAACGTGCTGGCTAAGCATGTTGGCGCAGAGGTCATCGTCGTGGACATGGGGGTTGCTTACGATTTTACGCCCAGCTCGAAGCTAGTGGACAAAAAGATAGCAAAAGGCACGAAAAACATGGTAAAAGGTCCTGCAATGAACAGAGATGAAGCCATAAAGGCCATAGGGGCGGGAATAGATGTTTTTGAAGATGAATTCAAAAAGAGGTCCATTGATATCGTAGGTATAGGGGACATGGGGATAGGAAACACCACCGCCAGTAGTGCCATTGCAGCTGCCATCTCAGGTAAAGAGGTGAGGGAGATAACGGGAAGAGGTACCGGGATAAATGGCCAGGTCTTCGAGAACAAGGTAAATGTCATCAAAAGGGCCTTGGAGATAAACAAGCCGTCTAGGAAGGACCCAATCGAAATTCTAGCTAAAGTCGGAGGTTTTGAGATAGGGGGCCTTGCAGGGGTTTGCCTTGCTGCGGCAGCCAGGGGAGTCCCAATAGTCATTGACGGATTCATCGCCACCGCAGGTGCTATGATAGCCGTAGAGATAGCACCCATAGTACGGGATTATATGATAGCGGCCCATAAATCGGTCGAAGCGGGACACGTTACTATGCTGGAGCATCTTGGGCTTTCGCCCTTATTGGACTTTAACCTTCGCCTTGGAGAAGGCACCGGAGCTGCCCTAGGAATTTCTATCGCTGAAGCGAGTGTGCGCATCCTTAGCGAGATGGCCACCTTTGAAGAGGCGGGAGTGAGCGAAGGAGAGGACTAGAGGAACTGGATATGGCACTGGGCAAACTTTACGGCATAGGTCTCGGTCCGGGAGATCCAGAGCTCCTGACTCTGAAGGCAGAGGCAGCCATAAAAAGAGCAGACGTCATTTGTGCTCCGGTGTCAAAGACGGGAGAAAGGAGTAGGGCCCTTGAAATAGTTAGGCACCTAGTAGAGGACAAAGAGGTTATTACTCCCCACTTCCCTATGCTAAAAGACCCAGAGGTGTTACGCCCATACTGGGAAAAGGCGGCAGAAGAGATTTATGTTAGAATTAGCCAGGGTAAAAGAGTTGCTTTCGTGACAATAGGCGATCCCGGCTTTTATTCCACCTTTTCCTCGGTAAGGAAGGTCGTCAAGGAAAAGTATTCTCAGGTAGAAATTGAGACTATACCCGGGATAGCCTCCCCTATGGCCTGCTTTGCCGGGCTAAATCTCCCTATTGTGGACAGGGGAGAAAAGCTGGCGGTCATACCTGCAGAATACGGTATCGAAGGACTTAGTGAACTACGCAAAATCTTCAGTACCATAGTTCTCATGAAGGTATCGAGGAGTTTTGAGAAGATAGCAGACAAACTCACAGAGCTCGGTCTTAAGAAAGATGCCATACTCGTCTCAAAGTGCGGGACCGATGGTTTCTTTTCGTCTTCCATGGATAAACTGCCGGATAAGAGGGTGGATTTTCCCTCCATGATTATAATAAAAGATAAGAGAAAATGACTGTATATTTTATAGGTGCAGGTCCTGGTGACCCTGAGCTCTTAACACTGAAAGCAAAGCGGATTATAGAAAAGGCAGATGTAATTGTATATGCCGGCTCTCTTATTAATCCTGAGATTTTAGAGTTTGCGAAGAAATGTCCAGATCTCTACGACAGTTCTGCCATGGCCCTTGAAGAGATAGTCGAGGTGATAGGAAAGGCCGTGGAGAGAGATAAGACAGTGGCCCGTCTTCACAGTGGAGACCCGGGCATATACGGGGCCACGGGAGAGCAAATCCGCCGTCTTGAAAAGGAGGGAGCCTCCTGTGAAATTGTACCAGGGGTCAGCTCTTTTCTGGCAGCATCAGCCCTGCTGGGCAAAGAATATACAGTGCCGGGGGGCTCTCAGACTATTATTCTGACCCGACTAAAAGGCCGAACCCCGGTTCCAAAAAGAGAAAAACTGAGAGAGCTTGCCAAACACCGTGCAAGCATGTGTATCTTTTTGAGTGTACATATGATTGAGGAAGTAGTAAGAGAGCTGAAATACGGGTATTCTGATGACACGCCTGCGGCCATCGTTTACAGGAGTTCATGGAATGATGAAAAGGTACTTGTTACCACCATTGATGCCCTCCAAAAAAAGGTGAGGGAGATGGGAATTAAAAAGACTGCCCTGATACTTGTCGGAAGGTTTCTAGACCCGCAAGGAGGGAGGTCCAGACTCTATGATAAGGAATTTAAGCACGGATACAGGGGGAAGCCATGAAGATAGCGATACTCTCGGTAACAGAGCACGGCAGGAAATTTTCAGAGACCATTTCGGCCGCTCTCCCCGAGCATGAAACCACCTTGTTTTCTGGCAAAAAATTAAAGGACACAGTTGCCAGTATTTTTAGCAGATACGATGCACTGGTCTTCGTCATGGCCCTTGGCATAGTTGTAAGGGTTATTTCATCCCATATCAAAAGCAAAAAAACGGACCCCGCAGTTGTAGTTCTGGACGAGAAAGGGAATTATGCGATAAGCCTGCTTTCAGGGCATCTGGGCGGAGCAAATGCGCTGGCTACCCTGATTGGTGAAAGGATTGGTGCCACCCCCATCATCACGACCGCAACAGAAGTTCACAATAAACCTTCAGTGGAAGGTATCGCAGAGAGGCTCAACCTTTCAATAGAGAACTTTTTAGGTGCCAAAATGGTGAACTCTGCGATAGTAAATGACAAAAGCGTGGGCATCGCCTCGGACATAAAATTCAATCTGGAGTTGCCGGAGAATGTGGCCTTCGTGGACATGAGCGAGTTGAACCCATGGGACTTTGATGCGCTTGTGCTAGTCACTAGCAAGCTTCTGGAAGTAGGAATAGACATCCCCCACGTGTTCATGAGGCCCAAAAACCTTATAGCAGGAGTTGGTTCGAAAAAAGGCATCGGTAAGGAGAATGTCCTAAATGCGATAAACTGCGCGTTTAACCAGGCAGGACTCAGCCTCGGCAGCCTAAAAACCCTGGCCACCCCAGATTTTAAAGTAAAAGAAAAGGGCATTATCGAGGCGTCACAAGAGCTTGGCGTCCCCCTTACAAGCATAGATATGAAGGATATAAGGCAGGTGGAGGGTGACTTTGAGTCATCTGAATATGTCCGTGAGAAGATTGGCGTTGGGGCCGTAAGCGAGCCCTGTGCCGTTTTAGGGGCCTTATCAAAAGCACATCTATTACAGAAAAAGATTAAGCTGAAAGGGGTTACAGTTGCTATCGCAGAGGAGGAGTAAGGTGCAGGGGAAAATTTTTTTAGTTGGCATAGGCCCTGGAAAAAGAGAGCATATGAGCCAAAAGGCCATAGATGTGATTGAGAGAGCTGACGTCGTGGTCGGTTACAAGACCTATCTTACTCTTATAAAAGGGCTCACCGAAGGTAAGGAGATTATCTCCTCTGGTATGAGGCACGAGGGGGAGAGGGCAAAGATGGCAGTGGATAAGGCGCTAAAAGGGAAAAAGGTCTCAATAATTAGCAGCGGCGACCCGGGCATATACGCGATGGCCAGCGTTGTCTTTGAATATATGAAGGGAGAGAATATTGACATAGACGTAGAAGTCGTGCCAGGGATAACCGCAGCAAGTGCTGCAGCGGCCCTCCTTGGCTCCCCCCTCGGCCACGACTTTGCAGTGATAAGCCTGAGCGATTTGCTCACACCCTGGGGGGTTATAGAGGAGAGGCTGGAGCTCGCAGCAAAAGGGAATTTTGTGTTAGTTCTGTATAATCCAAAAAGCAAAAGCAGGAAGGAGCAGATCGGGAGAGCAGTTGAGATATTAAAAAAGTACAGGGATGGGACAACGCCAGTGGGAATTGTAAGGAATGCCATGCGAGAAGAAGAGAACTTGGAGATTAGCACCCTGGAAAATATGCTTGACTGCGAAATAGATATGCTCACCATAATAATAGTCGGGAATTCTGAAACCTTTGTATATGGTGGCAAGATGACCACCCCGAGAGGATACAAACTGTGATTTTGGTACTTTCTGGGACCAGAGATGGCAGAGGGATAGTCAGGTTTCTAAAAAATAATGGATTTACCGTGCTGGCAACGGCGGTCACTGACTACGGCTCAGAATTGAGCAAAGGTGCGGGCGCAGACTATGTCGCAAGCGGGGAGCTGGACGATAAAGAAATGGCAGGATTGATTAGACAGCACAATTGCACAGCCGTAATAGATGCCACCCACCCATTTGCAGCAGAAGCGAGTAAGAATGCCATGTCTGCATGCGAGGAGCTGGGCGTCGGCTACCTCAGATATGAGAGAGAACCTGCGGCTATCCCGAAAAATCCGCTTGTTCATCATGTTGGAAATATTGAAGAAGCAGCAAAGGTGGCATCTCAATTGGGAAATGTTATATTTTATACTGCAGGAAGCAGAGGCCTTGAATTGTTTTTAAAACAGATTAAAAGAAAAAGGGTCGTGGTAAGAGTTATCCCTGCTGAGGAAGTCATAAAAAAATGCTTGGTCCTTGGCATTAGTACAGGTGACATAATTGCCATGCAGGGACCTTTTAGCACCGAATTAAACAGGGCGATGATGGAGGAGTGCGGATCAGATGTGCTGGTCACAAAGGAGAGCGGCAAGGTTGGAGGAATTGAAGAGAAGGTCAGATCCGCCCTGTCTCTGAACATTGCAGTCGTCGTCATTGAGCGGCCAAAGTTAAATTATCCCTCGGTCGTAAACGAAGAAAAGGACGTTATTGAATGGATATCGAAAAGCTTGTAGAGGTAAGAAGCTCTAAAAAGGTAGTCCACGGCGGGGACGTGTGGTCGCATGATGTAAAAATTGATTTCAGCTCCAACGTAAGCCCGCTTGGACCTTCTGATAAAGCTATTAAGGCAATTTCAGAAAGTGTTGAAAAAATTTGCCACTACCCAGACATAAATGCGACTTCTCTGAGAGCCGCAATTTCCAATTATATCGGAGTAAAACAAGAGTGCATCATTCCAGGAAACGGGTCGACAGAGCTTATTAAAAACTTTTGCGAGTTATTCGTAAAAGGCGGAAATGTTGTAATCCCTGTGCCCACCTTCGCTGAATACGAGGTTTACTCTTCGTTGTATGGAGCTAATTTGCGATATGTATGCTGTGAAACAGAAAAAATAATCGGTGCTATCGATGCAAATACATCGGCAGTATTTATCTGCAACCCTAACAATCCCACAGGCACCATTTACGAAGAAAACGAAATTTTAAGCGTTGTACAAGCGGCACTTGATGTATCCGCATTAGTATTCCTGGATGAGGCCTATATAGAATTTAGCGAAGAAAGAAGCCTTTGTAGAAGCGCCCTTAAATTCGAAAATCTCTTCGTCCTGCGCTCGCTTACAAAATTTTTTTCTCTATCTGGACTCAGAGTAGGATACGGCGTTGCAAACGATGCCCTCATAAACTACATGGAAAAAGTGAGAATCCCCTGGAATGTTAACACTGTGGCACAGGCAGCTGGAATCGAATCTGTAAAGGACAAACAATTTATTAAAATGTCAAAAGAGTTTATAGGAACGGAGCGAGACTTTCTTTTTTTGGAGCTTTCAAAATTTTTAAAGGTGAACCGGACCAATGCAAACTTTTTCTTGATAGATTTGGAGGGAAAAATAAAGGCCCCAAAGCTAAAGGAGATGCTTTTGGAAAAAGGGATTCTCATACGAGATTGCAGCGACTTTACGGGGCTTGATGATAATTTTATTAGGGTCTCTATCAGAAAGCGTTGGGAAAATGTCAAGCTTATAGATGAGCTGAAATCCATTGATGGTTTAAAATGAAAAATAAACGAGGCGATGCCCGGCAAAGACTCGGAGGCCAACATGCCGGCTGACTGTAGAAAGGAATTTTGGGAAAAGGCTCCAAGTGACTGCAAGTATTATCCGTGTCATTTACCGGGGCACGACTGTACATTTTGCTTCTGCCCCTTTTACCCCTGTCTCGATGGCAAAACCGGGGGAAGATACGTGATAAGCAAAAAGACTGGAAAGGACGTTTGGAGCTGTAAAAAATGCGATTGGATTCATAAAAAAGATGTTTCAGTAAGCGTTTTAAGTGAGCTAAAGAAAATTTCAAAAGAGGATAGAAAAAGCCTTTTAGAGATTAGATTGAGATTTATAAAATAGAATTATGACATAGAAGAAACATCGAAATAGTTATTTATACTTCTTGTTTCAATAGATGGCTCTAATGCACCTGAAGCAAGTAAAGTTCTGCTGGTTTGCGGGGGCAGGAGGGAAGCTTTGGATATTTAATTTTAAAAGAGTTAGTAATATGGGTTGTGAGGGGACTCCTGAGGGGACAGGGTGCCTAACTACATACGTGGGTGGATAATTTTGGGGTTAGAAGGCTTTGAGGAGGAAATATGGGAAAAAAAATACTTGTAGTTGATGACGAACCAGATTTTCTTTTTATTTTGAATAATGTCTTAAAAAGAGCAGGATATAATGTCATTTCTGCAAAGAGCGGTAGAGAGTGCCTAAAAAAGGTGGTCAAGGAAAAGCCAGACCTTATTTTTCTGGACATCATGATGAATGATATGGATGGTTGGGAAGTTTGCAAAAAAATAAAGAAGGACTCCCCTCACATCCCCGTGTCCATGTGTTCGATTCTGCAAAGCAGTTATGAAATTGACAGGAGCTTTAACTACGCCGGTGCAGATGAGCACCTCAAAAAGCCCATCAATTTTAAAGAGGTTCTTCATACTGCTCAGACTTTGCAGCCAGAAAATGCCCCTGTAATCTAATTTTAAATACTTTAATGCCCTCTCTATAATATCATGGCAAGCATAATGATTCAAGGCACCTCTTCCTATTCTGGAAAGTCCTTTTTGGTAATGTCACTTTGCAGGATATTTCGAGATAAAGGAGTAAAAGTTGCCCCCTTTAAATCCCAAAACACCTCGCTAAACTCCTTTGTAACAATCGACGGTAAGGAGATTTCAAGGGCGCAGGCCCTCCAGGCTTTTTCTGCAGGCATAGAGCCCTCGGTTGAAATGAACCCAATACTCATCAAGCCTTCAGGCGAAAGCAAATCGCAAATCGTTGCATTCGGAAAGCCGTACATGGACATTGACGCGGGGGATTACTACAAAGATTTTGCGTTAAATAAGGGGCTCAAGATAGTAAAAAAGGCATATAGGGCGCTTGAACGAAAGTACGAATTGATAATAATAGAGGGCGCCGGGAGCCCGGCGGAGATAAACCTTTACAGCCAGGACATTGCAAATATGCGAATTGCAGATTTGGCAGATGCCCCGGTAATATTAGTAGCAGACATCGAAAGAGGGGGCGTTTTTGCAAGCATTTTCGGGACGCTTGCCCTCCTAAAGAAGGAGCATAAAAGGAGAGTTAAGGGCGTTGTGATAAATAAATTTCGGGGGGATATCAAGATACTTGAGCCAGGAATAGAAGAAATTGAAAAGCTCACAAAAAGAACTGTTTTAGGCGTCATTCCATATATTGAAGGCCTTAGATTACCAGAGGAGGACTCTGTTTCTCTTCAAGATTCCCAAAAAAACCAGGGGATAAAAAAAATTGCAGTGATAAGACTCCCAAGAATCTCAAACTTTTCTGATTTTGACCCACTTTTAAATGATGGCATAGATGTTAGATATATAAGTGAACCTGAAGAATTAAAATTCGCAGATGCCATCATAATTCCTGGCACCAAAAACACGATAGAGGACCTCAAATGGCTGAGGGACAGAGGTTTTGAAAAAAATATACGCTCCCTATATGGGACGGTGCCAATAATCGGCATATGCGGGGGCTATCAGATGCTCGGGAATGGTATAACCGATGAATCAGGAGATATTAGAGGGATGGGCCTTTTAGATGTTGAAACAAAATTCGAAGGATATCACAAAACCACCCGGCAGGTCAGGGGAAAAGTTACAGCAGTATCTGGTATGTTTGAGGGCATGAGGGGTTGTAAAGTCCGCGGGTATGAAATTCATATGGGGAAGACAGAACTTGGAAGACGTGCAACCCCTGTTTTTGAACTTGAAAATGTGAAGGAGGGGGCAATTGATGACAAAGGACTGGTATTTGGAACCTACCTCCACGGGATCTTTGACTCTCGGTCATTCAGGGAGGGTTTTTTAAGATTTTTAGGCGTAAATGCAAATGCTACTTCAAAGTTACAAAAAGAAATTTGGGATGAAAGCATTGATAGAGCAGCAGGTGTAGTCTCAACTTCAATTGACATTTCAAGACTTGAGGAAGGGCTAGATGTATGAGCTCCTAACGGCACTTGGCCTCGCAGTTTTTATTGACAGAGCACTTGGAGAGCCGGAGGACAGGTATCACTCCACCGTTTGGATAGGCTGGTTTTGTAATCTCATAAAAAGTAGAATGAAAAACACCTATTTTCAAGGGATGATTTTACTCGTTCTAGTTACGGCAATCTCATCAGGAATCGCATTACTTTTGATGCATCTTTCCAGGGGGCATGTCCTATCCCTGCTTTTAGGAGGGGTGATATTGAAAATGCAATTCAGCTGGAGGGGCCTCTCAGATTATACACTCCCGGTTGGTTTGGCACTGGAGCAGGGAATAGAAAAGGCAAAGGCCTTGCTTCCGTATATCGTCGGTCGTGACACGCAGGGCCTTAACAGAGAGGAGATTTTATCTGCCACAATAGAATCAATTGGCGAAGGCACAAACGATAGTATAATAGCACCCCTCTTTTACTACCTCCTTTTCGGCTCGGTGTTTGGCCTTCCTGCAGGAATTTTTGCTGCCGTATTTTTCAGGTCTGTTAACACACTTGACTCTATGGTCGGGTATAAAAAGGAAGGCCTGGATAGACTTGGATTTTTTTCTGCAAAATGCGACGATGTCTTAAATTTTTTTCCTGCGCGCCTTACCGCTCTTTTTACAATACTTTCATCGTTTATCCTCCGAAAGAATTTTAAAAACACTTTGAGGATATTTGTTCGAGATAGGAATAAGACAAAAAGCCCAAATTCAGGTCATGCGATGGCTGCTCTGGCAGGCGCTCTAGGAGTTCGACTTGAAAAACCCGGACATTACACCCTTGGAGAGCCACTAGGGAAGCTTCAGAGAAGAGACATAAATAGGGCAATTGGAATATCAAATCTCACAACGGTTCTATTTTTATTTATGAGCGCCATAATCATGCTCAGATGAAGGAAAAAATCAGAGAAATTGCAGGTAGTGCAATAGTTGGATTTACTTATTCAAGGTCTCCAGCCTGGACCAAGAGCGCGACCGTTCTTGTGGCAGGAAGTGATGTAAAACTGGACGTGCCTTCGAAAAAAATCGCATCTTATCTTGAAAAGGGGGGCTTTCGCACCAAAATCGTAGATAGGTATGAGTCTGGCATCGATATAAGAAGCCTAGCCATTTCAGCCTCCCTGGGATCTCTTGGAAAAAATGGCCTTGTAGTTACCCCAAAGTTTGGACCTAGGGCCAGATTTTCTGTCGTGCTTTCAGATGCACAAATAAGGCCAGACAAAAAAGATAAGTTTGATTATTGCAATGGATGCAATAAATGTATAGAAAGCTGCCCCTGTGGTGCCATAACTGAAAAGTTCAATATGTCTGCATGTGCAGAGCTTAATAAAGATGAAAGGTGTCTTCGATGCATTGAGGCGTGCCCCGTTGGAAAGTGAGATATGAATATTTCAGGAGCTAGTATTAAAATAAAAAAAGAGGCGATAATAATAAGCCTTAGCTCGCCCTGGAAAGTGCTTAGCTCAGCCATTATTGGAGGGGGTTCAGATGAGATTAAGCATATCATAATTACAAGGAAAGGTCCCAAAAATAACTTAGGTAAGACCGCGGCCCTATATGACCTAGGTAAAAATACTACAGGAACGATATCTTCTTCAGACCTGAAAAATGCAGCGTTCATAAGAAAAAAAAACGTTGGAGCAATCGCCCTAAAAGATGCGCTAATTCTATTGATAGATTCAAGCCTGACCCGCCCTGCAATGGTAAACGCCGTAAAGATTTCCGCCGAGGCCAGAGCAAAGGCTTTCACCGACTTGGATGTGAGGGATAGAGATTCCTGTAGCATAATAATTGCAAGCTCTGGCAGAGGAAAGGCGATAAAATCCACAGGTGCTGAGGAGTCCTTAAACTTGCTCATTTCACAGGCCACAAGTGAGGCAGTTAAAAAGAC
Organism: Hydrothermarchaeaceae archaeon (SeqCode); assembly: GCA_036446855.1. Classification (GTDB taxonomy): domain Archaea; phylum Hydrothermarchaeota; class Hydrothermarchaeia; order Hydrothermarchaeales; family Hydrothermarchaeaceae; genus JAHJSX01. Next base: position 34,133 of record JAZFTU010000153.1, read on the forward strand.
TATGCAAACAGAGGAAGACGTCTATCCAAACAGACCCATGGTGAAACGGCTGAAAGAAAGAGGAATCTTTTTAGACGACCTTGTAAAATCTGCGCTCGAGTTATTTGTCCCCCACAAAGGGCTAAAAAGCAAAAAAAAGGCTAGTGGCATTATCAGAAAAATGCTCTTAAATGCGCTTCTAGATATAAATGTCTCCTCTCTAATAATTGCAGGACTTCGGCTGGAAGAAGATGGGAGTCTCAACTTAATACCGGGGCTTACCAGAAAGGAATTTAAAAAAGATGTAGTAAGCATCGTTGCTGATGAAATTTTGGGAATGGCCATAGCTGAATATATCGGCGGCACGCGGGCGAGATTTGAATATGTCAGGTATGACCGGAGAAAGCCCGGAATCCTAAAGAGGCTTGGGCCCTTTGAAGATGACGTGATCTGCGGCCTTATTTCAGGCGTATCATCTAAGATGTACAGTGAGGCAGTGGAATGATTAGGGGGCTTAAAAGTGCACTGGGATTTCTAACGATATTACCCGTGGGAATGGACTTAGATACCAAAGTTGTTGCAAGAAGCGTCTGGCTGTTTCCACCCGTAGGGGTATTTATCGCGATTCTTTCGGCGATGGTTTATAAAGTTTTGATCTTGTATTTACCAAATTCCATTTCGGCGGCTTTTGCCCTCTTTGCGCTTCTCGTCCTGACAGGTTTTCACCACCTCGATGGACTCTTGGATTTCGGCGATGGGGTGATGTGCGTTGGAAATTTTGAAAGGAGGAGAAGAGCAATGTATGATGTCAATATCGGTGCCGGCGGATTTGCCATTGGATTTTTTGTCCTCTTAATAACTTTTGCAGCTCTTCTCGAAAATGACTCGATAGTTAGAGGGCTCATTGTAGCCGAGGCCTCTGCAAAGTTTTCTATGGTACTTTTGGCATTTGCAGGAAAAGAGTCACATATGGGGATGGGCAGCGCATTTACTAATGCCGTGGACTTTAGACTTTTATTAATCACGCTTGTTTTTTACCTCCCGACTCTTGCCATCCTGCCCATGGAAAAAGGGATAGTTGTGTTTTTCGGAACGGTTGCTATCTCTCTTGTTATGACCATTATTTCCTCAAAACTTTTTGGAGGAGTTTCAGGGGACGTTTTTGGCGCAATGAACGAGATTACCCGGATGGCCGTACTTGTGGTGCTGCTCCTATGAAACTTAGTGCTCTGATTATGGCAGGAGGGAAGGGGACGAGGCTTGGAGCAGGGGTAGAAAAGCCGCTTTTAGAGCTAAACGGCAAATTTTTAATAGATTATGTAATTCGGGCCGTAGAAAGGTCCGGGCACATAGGCCAGATATGGGGAGTGACCAGCCCTTACACAAAAAAGACTGAAGAATACTTAAAAAAAAAGAATCTCAAAGTGCTTCGAACGCCGGGAAAGGGATATGTGGAGGATTTGGTGCTTGCAATTAGCAGGCTGGACCTCGAAAAAACGCTGGTTGTCTCAGCGGACATTCCTCTTTTGACATCCCGAGACATAGACTGGGTAATCAGAAAATATCTAGTGCAGGGACTTTCTGCCCTTTCTGTTGTTTTGCCTCTTGACATTGTAGAAAAAAGTGGCGTTCGCCCAGATACCATCATAGAGGGGCATGTCCCCGCAGGAATTAATATTATTGACGGAAAAAATTTAAATGGTGACGAATTCAAACTTATAACAAAGAAATCAAAATTCGCAATAAATGTGAATACAATTGGAGACTTTAAACTTGCTCTAAGGAGGATAAAATATGCCAGTAAGCAGTGAACTGTTAGAGATTCTTGCATGCCCAATAGACAAAAAAGATGTGGAATATAAAAAAGATGCCGACTTTTTGAATTGTACAATTTGTGACATTAGATATCTTGCAGATAGAGTTAAGGGGGAGACCTGCCCCAAGTGCAGTGGGAAGATGGAAAAGATAAAGGGAGAAGTTTTAATCTGCAGCGAATGCAATAGATGGTACCCGATAATAGACGACATCCCGCACATGCTGCCTGATGAACTGAGGGAAGATTTGGCCTAACTTTTCAATAGAAACTGCATAAATTCCTCTCCTTTGAGAAGACCTGCACTACCGTTTTTTGCCGAAGATTCATCGAATTTAATGTTATCTCCCCTGCCCCCGTTTGGGGAATAAACCGCAAAGGGTACCGGGCCTTTGGCATGTGTTTTTGTCTTTACTGGCGTCATGTGGTCAGGGAGTACTGCTATTGTGAACTCCTCGCCACTGTCAAGCAGAGTGCCCAAAACCTTCTCGTCAAATTCCTCAATTGTTTTGATCTTCATCTCCAGGTCGCCGGCATGTGATGCCTCGTCAATGGACTCTACGTGCACATAGACATAATCGAAATTTTTGAGGGCGCTAAGTGCGTATTTTGCCTTAGCTTTATAGTCGGTATCATAGTATCCAGTTGCGCCAGGCACCTCTATTACTCCCATTCCTGCATAGAGTCCTATTCCTTTTATGAGGTCCACTGCAGAAATTACAGCCCCGTTTATCCCGTATTTCTCCTTCATGGGAATTATTTTTGGCCTTTCGCCCTGTCCCCAGAGCCAAATCATATTTGCAGGGTTCTTACCTTCTTTCGCCCTCTTTTTGTTTACCGGATGGCTTTCTAGGATACCTTTTGAATCCAGTGTCATCCTGTTTAGCATTTCTGCCACTTTATCGCCTTTGGGTTTTATCAGGTGCTTTTTTATCTCCTCGCCGGCAACGTCATGCGGGGGTGTGCAAATTAAATCTCTTTTTTGCTTTAGTATGAACAGGTGCCTGTAGCCAACGCCAGTATAGAACGTTCCTATATCAAATGCCTTCTCCATCTCCGCGATGAGTATTCCTGCTTCCTTGGTTGATATATGGTCTGCACAGTAATCGGCAATAAAGCCCTCCCTTTCGGTAATAAGGTTGCATCTGAATGCTAGTTCAGAGGGGCCCATCTCTATTCCGATGCTTGCAGCCTCAAGTGGCCCTCTACCCGTATAGCACTCTTTTGGGTCATAGCCCATGATTGAAAGGTTCGCAATGTCTGAACCCGCTTTCATGCCTTCAGGTATTGTGGCAAGGAGGCCGTTTTTTCCTCTTTTTGCTATCGTATCTAGGTTCGGCTTTCTTGCTACCTGCAAGGGGGTTTTTTTGGAGAGCCCCTCTATGGGATAATCTGCCATTCCATCGCCGATGACTACAACGTATTTCATTTTCATGGGCATTCTCGTCACTCGCTCCTCGAATGCAGTACTCCGCCTGCGGAGTAAGGATTCACTCGCAGGTAGGTTTTTGCATCTCATTGTGAATCCCAGATGCTTATTAAATCGGAGAGGATTGCACTATTTGTCTCTATCGCACCTGCCCCCTTTCCAACGATGGTAATCTCACCTGCGACGTCAGTCTCAAATGTGGCCACGTTTAAAGTGCCTTCTACGTTTAGGGGGTGGTTTACCGGAACTAAACGGGGAGAAACTTCAAGGCGATTGTCACTTACCTCCCCAATAAGCTTTACCACGTAGCCCCCATCTTTTGCGAGCTTTATGGCCTCAGGGGTGACATTTCTTATGCCCTGGATTTTTACATCCGCGTATGTAGCGTCTGTCCCCATAATGGCATTAGAAAGTATTACAAGCTTGCTTGCAGTATCGATGCCATCGATATCGTATGCAGGGTCTGCTTCTGCAATTCCCAGCTCCTGCGCCTCCCTCAATACTATGTCAAAAGGACTCTCGTCTTTAAGCATTCGTGAAAGAATGTAATTTGTGGTTCCGTTTAGTATCCCCCGTATGGCAATTATTTCATCGCCAGATAGGCATCGACTTGCGAGATTTAAAACCGGCATTGCACCCCCGACGCTTGCCTCGAATCTGAATTGAACGTTGTGATTTTCTGATGCCTTCTTAAGCTTACTGAAGTTCAGCGCCAATGGCCCCTTATTGGAAGTTACTACGTGCTTTTTTATTTCCATTGCCTTGAGCATGTGCGAAAGGCCAGGTTCGCCAGTTTTTATATTGGAGACGGTAGCCTCAATGACAACATCTGCGTTTATCTTTTGAATGGCCTCGATGCTGGACATCTTTGTTGCATCTGGATGGTTTATTAGCTTTCCACGTTTACTCATAGCGTCCAGGGCCTTTTTTAAATTCACGCCTTTCTCGTCTGACACAGTACCGGAAATATCTGATATCGATACAACTTTTATGTCAAGGCCGTATGCCTTTTTTAGCGCCACTCTCTTCCTCAGAAGAACCTTTGCAAATCCCTGGCCAATGTTCCCAAATCCCACAAGCTGTACTTTCACACGCTTGCCTCCAAACTCCTTATTATTGCAAGGTCCTTTTCCCCTGCTATCTCCACGAGCCTTTTCATTGCCGCCTTTATCTTTGCATCACTTGATAATTCGATGTCCAGCCGTGCCGATGACTCTTTGTCAGGATGGGGCATTGCAAGAGCAACATCAGCAACCATGACGCCCGGTATCTCATTCATTTTATCTACCGTGTCACGAAGGTCAGTATCAACGATATGCCCAATCAAGACAACGGTAATCTTTTCCTTTTTCTTTATCTCCCCTGCCTTTGATACCCATATGTCTTCTTCTTCCAGTTCTTTTATAATCCTGCCCAATTTTTCTTTGTTTTCCACTTCGATGGTTACACGTATCGGGACTCTGCCCCCTTTTATTGCATCCCTTTCATGGACTATGCTTATTATATTCCCACCAAATTTTGAGATGGGGCCGAGGGCTTTTACAAGCTGCCCTGGGATATCCTTTAGAACTATATCGAGGCCTATTTTCATACCTTTTTATTCGTCCATGCTTGTTATTAAACGTTTTTGGATAGGGAGCTTTGAAAAAATATATCGAACATGTTCGGAGTAACTATGATATATCCTCTACCTCGATATATATCTAGGTGATATTATGACTACAATTGACGTCAGAGGCTGGACGCCAGTAAAAAGGCATCCCGCTATCTTTGAGAAGTTCAACTCCCTAAAACCAGGCGAGTCCCTTACCCTGATAAACGACCACAACCCAGAGCCCCTTTTTTATCAGATGAAGGCGACGCGTAGCGATTTCGATGCCGATGCCTATACCGTCAAAGAAGAGGCCCCGGATAAATGGGTAGCGAACTTTAAGAAGAAATGAACAAGAAACTTACGTAATGTTGCAGCATGAAACGGAAGAGGATGTAGCCTGCCCCACTTGCCAGGATAAGATGGAAATACGAAAAACCCAGCTTATGGGTCTGGATGTAACCACCCTTGTGTGCGTGCGGTGTGGGGAGGTTATTTATGATTTCTCAGGAAAGGGCGAGAGTTGCAGGGATTCTTCTGCCTGTAGTGCCTGCCTGTGGAGAGAATTATCACACGGGGAGATGAGGAAAGGTAAGATTTGAACAAAATAGAGGTCAGGATGGATGCTATTTCAAACGTCGAAAATTTACCGCCGCAAGCTGCGAAGTTTCAGGTGTTTGGAGAAACAGAAGGCGGGTTACTCCCAGCACGCCAGTCGAAAAAAGCGGGTTTCAGTGGGATTTGATTCCACGATTCCCGCGACTTTTCGACACCACAAGGGGTTATTTTTTCTGGGGGAAACCCTAATAAGAAATGAGCTTCTCGAAAATAGAAGGAGTTGAATACCATGCCCTACAAGGCTGAACCAGGTGGGTCCGGGAAGAGCGATGCTAGACTCATCTCAAAGATTAGGGAAAAGATTGAAACCCTAGAAGACAAGTCTAAGAAAAAACTTGCAAAAAAGTATCTCGGTTTTATGGACCTTACGGATTTACATCCGGAGACTATAAAGAGCAGGATGATTGCTACTCTCCCTCTTTTGGAGAGTGTTAGTGACCCTAAGGCAATAAC
>JAZFTU010000154.1:0-3547 GCA_036446855.1 Hydrothermarchaeaceae archaeon (SeqCode)
GCTCCTTGAGGGCATTGCAGACCTTGTGAGAGACAAGAGAATCGAGGGTATATCTGACCTCCGCGACGAATCAGACCGTGATGGAATGCGCGTCGTAATCGAGATCAAATCAAACGCCGTACCAGAAATCGTCCTGAACCAGCTCTACAAACACACCCAGATGGAGACAACTTTCGGGATTATAAATCTTTCAATTGTAGATAGAGAGCCAAAGGTCCTCACACTAAAAGAAACGATTCACGAATACATACTGCACAGAAAGGAGGTAGTCACAAGGAGGGCGCAGTTTGAGCTTAAAAAGGCCGAAAGAAGGGCCCATCTCCTTGAAGGTCTCAGGATAGCTCTCGAAAACATTGACGCAGTCATAAAGTTAATCAAGGCCTCAAAGAATCCCGAAGATGCAAAACGCGGCCTAATATCTAACTTTCAACTCACCGAAGTGCAGGCCCGTGCTATACTTGAGATGCGTTTGCAGCGCTTAACAGCACTTGAAAGGGAAAAGATCGACAAAGAGCTAGAGGAACTCCTAAAACAGATAGAGTGGCTAAAAAAGGTACTTTCGAGTGAGGAAGAAATCATGCAGATAATCAAAAAAGAGGTTTTACAATTAAAAGAAAAATACGCTGACACAAGAAGGACGGAAATAATAGACTATGAAGGGGAGATAGGAATTGAAGACCTGATAGCAGAAGAGGAAATGGTCGTAATAATAACTAATAGTGGATACATAAAGAGGCTTCCGACCGACGTTTACAGACAGCAAAGAAGGGGGGGGAAAGGAGTAATCGGCATGGAGACAAAAGAGGAGGACACCATCTCGGATATATTTATTGCATCCACCCACGATTATATGCTGTTCTTTTCTACTATTGGCAAGGTATACTGGGTAAAAGTTTATAAGATACCGCAGGCTGGGAGATACTCTAAAGGCAAGGCGATAGTAAATCTACTGCCCGTTGAAGAGGGCGAGCGGGTAACTGCAAACATACCGATAAAAAATTTCGATGAAGATAGCTTTCTTTTCATGGCAACTAAGAAAGGCAAGGCAAAAAAGACGCCGCTTAAAGCCTACAGCAATCCAAGGAGGGGGGGGATTAAGGCGATTAAGCTTTCTAAAGGAGATGAGCTGGTCAGCGTTAAACGCACGAGCGGCAGTAATGAAATAATGCTCGCTTCAAAACACGGAAAAGCCATTCGTTTTTCAGAAAAAGACGTAAGGCCAATGGGCAGGACTGCCGGTGGCGTGAGGGGGATAAGGCTCAGGGAAAAAGATGAGGTAATTGGAATGGAGATTCTAAAAGAGGGAGTAACTATTCTCGCTGTCACTGAAAACGGTTTTGGAAAGCGAACTGATTATGAAGGTTATCCTCGCCATAGAAGGGGTGGCAAGGGTGTAATAAACATCATTCCAAGCGTAAGAAATGGCCAGGTAGTAGGTATATTGGGTGTAACCGAAGAAAATGAACTTATGATTACAAGTGCGGAAGGGGTCGTTATCAGGCAGCCAGTAAAACAGATATCTGTCATCAGTCGAAATACACAGGGCGTAACACTGATGAGACTTAACAAGGGAGACAGGGTGGCAGCTGTTGCAAAAGTAATTGTCGAAGATTAATCCTGAGCCATCTCACTTAGCTCTTCACCTGGCCCCAGAACAACTATCACATCTCCTTCGTTCAACATGGCATCCAAGGGAGGGTTTGCGATGAGCTCTCCCTCGTGATGAATGGCCAAAATCGAGACCTTCTTCGAAGAAAGTTTAAGGTCTTTTAGCGTCCTTTTGTAAAAGTTAGAGTCCTTATCGATTTTAAACTGGGCTATCTCGAAATCCTTCATAAAGGTAATACTGTCTATAAATTCAGCGACAAGCGGCTTTATTGCAGCCCTTGCGGCCATCTTTCCTCCAATAACCGAGGGAGATACAACCTTTGTCGCTCCGGCCCGATATATCTTTCTCATGGATTCGAGTTTATTCGCTTTTGCAATTATCGGCAGGGCGGGATTTAGATTCCGGGCAACGAGGGCAATAAACGCGACCTCGGCATCAGTTCCAACGGTAATCAAAATTGCCTTTGCATTTTCTATTCCTGCCCTTTTCAGCGTTTCTTCGGATTTAGCGTCCTCGATAAAAATCCTTTTTGAATCAATCCCAGAAAGTTCCTCTACAATTTTCTTTTCCCTTTCGATGATAACATATTCCACCCCCTGCATTTGAAGCTCTCTTGCCACCTTTTTTCCGTTGTATCCAAATCCACAGACGATCACGTGGTCTTTCATTGTTTTTTCTCCCTTTTGGTAAGCTTTAATCCTTTTTTCGTTGGCGCTCCCTCAACAAGTTCTTTGGATTTCTGCAATTGCTCTAAAGTACCAAGAACCAACAGCACGTCATTTTCCTGTAAAATCATATCTGCGTGGGGATTTGGGTGCATTTCGTCGCCCTTAAGGATAGCCACGATAGAGGCGCCTGTTTTATCTTTAAATTTAGTATCCAAAATCCTTTTTCCAGAGGCAAGAGAATCCTTCGACACCTGAAATTGGCCAAGGTTCACATTTTTAAATAGGGGTATATCGTCCAAAAACTCAGTGGCATACGGCGAGAGAGCATTTTTTACAAGGGTCTTTAGTGCAATATCCTGGGGGTCTATTATTACATCGATATTCAGCCGTTTATATATCGGAATGGTTTCGCTGGACTCGACTCTTGCGATTATCTTGATGTGCGGATTCAACTGCCTCGCAGCCATAGCAGTGAAAGTATTCTCAGAATCATTTCGTGAAGCGAGGATAATCGATGTTGCATCCTCGACCATGGCCTTGGTTAGGACCCTCTCTTCACCGGGGTCACCGTTGACATAGGGTATTTTCAGGTCTCTTAGTTCGTCTATTCGTTCCAGGTCATTTTCTATTATTATGTATGGGATATGCTGCGCTTTTATATCCTCAAGGGCCTGGTCGGAAAGCTCGTTGTATCTGCAAATTATTATATGCTCTTTTAATTTGGGGATTTTTTCAAAGCCGAGGGCAGCCCTTACGTCTTTTTGTACAAGATAGCTGAATGCAAACGGGATCATAGACAGCACCGCCACAGTACCAAAGATTATCAAGAGAATCGAGAAGACTATTCCTGCGTCAGTAACTGGCACTATATCGCCATACCCGACTGTGGTCATAGTGGCAATCACAAAGTACAGGGATTCTAGAAAGGTTTTCCCTTCAATGTACATGAAGCCGAGGCTGCCTCCGAAAACTAACATAAATATGAACAGCACTATGGCCAATATCCCTTGTTTCATAGCGTCTAAGCTCCCATATTTCAAATCATATGTGTCCGAATATAAAAATTCCGGATGGGAGAAGATAAACTTTTATAATGCAGAAGGGCAGAAAAGTGGCCATGGAATACGACCTGATTGTAATTGGAGGCGGCGGTGCTGGAGCTACGGCTGCAACCGAGACCATCAAATATTCCAACTCAAAAGTCCTGTTAATAACCGAGGAGGAGCACGTTGCATATCCGAGGTGTGATTTGCCGCACCTATTTTTTTCA